>CALAWM010000108.1 GCA_937895315.1 uncultured Caryophanales bacterium
ACATGTCTTGAGAATAAATTTTAATAATTACCATATTTTGTTACCTTTCTAAATATCATATGGATCAACATTTATTTGCACATAAAACGATGATTCTTCTTTAAATGGGCTTAAGATTCTTAGAAGCGTAGGTTTGATTTTGAAGTAATTTTTATACTTTACAATCAAGGTTTCATTAAAGGTTTTTCCACTTTGCGGCAAGAAACTTGTTGTGGGACCGATAACGATGGCATCAACTTTTAATGCACTAGATAAATTATACTTTAAACTTTGAATAGTTGAATGAATGACGTTTTCATCTTGATGGCTTAATGTAATCGACATTACAAAGTAATAGGGCGGATTTTGCGTATATTTTCGTTGGCGCATTTCGGTTTGGTAAAAGCGTAAATAATCTTGGGCTTTGGCATGTTCGATTACATAATGACTTGGCATCATTGTTTGAATGATGGCTTTCCCTTTTATTTTTTCTCTTCCGGACCTCCCAATTGCTTGGGTGATCAGTTGAAAAGTTCTTTCCCCACTTCGATAACTTGGGATTGCAAGATTTGCATCAGTGCCAATGACACCAACGAGGCTAACAAGGGGGAAATCATGTCCCTTGGAAACCATCTGCGTGCCAATTAAAATATCCGCTTCATAGTTCATAAAACTATTTAATACTTTTTGTGGCGTTTTATCTTTCCGGCTAACATCACTATCAAGCCGTAAAATCCGCGCATCCGGGAATAGTTTTTGAATGTCCTCTTCGGCTTTTTGGGTGGCAAAACCAGCGAAACTAAAATCAGTCATGCCGCATTTTTCACAAGGGGTATTCACCGCATAATCAATTCCGCAGTGATGGCATTTCATCACATTGCCGATTTTGTGATAAGTTAAGGAAATACCGCATGTTGGACACTTTTTAACAGTCGCGCAATGCCGACAAGAAACATAAGTTGCATACCCACGCCGATTCACTAATAAGATAACTTGGGTCTTATTATCTAAGGCTTCTTTGATATCATTAAAAAGGATTTTAGAAACATAGGGTGAACTTGGTAAAACATTCTTAAAATCAAGCATATTTACAATTGTTGTTTCGGGGAGAGGTTGTTTATTAATTCTTTCATCAAGAAAATAATAACCATATATTCCTTTTTCTGCCCGCGCCATTGTTTCAATACTAGGGGTTGCACTACCGACGACCACTTTAGCGTTAAAACTTTTCGCCCGCATTTGCGCAACGACAAAGGCGTGATAAAAAGGGGCAACATCTTGCTTATAAGTTTCGGCATGTTCTTCATCCAGAATAATTATCCCAATATTGTCAAGCGGCGCAAAAATAGCACTCCTTGCCCCAACGACAATATTTACTTTTCCATCTTTGATGCGCCGATATTCATCATATTTTTCAGCGGCGGTTAATTCACTATGCAAAATGGCGATTTTTTTGCCAAAACGCCGGTAAAAGTTAGCGAGCATCATCCCGGTTAAAGCAATTTCCGGGACGAGCATTAAGACGTTTTTTCCCATTTTTAAATAATGGGCAGCAAGCGCTAAATAGACTTCGGTTTTACCACTGCCTGTCACACCATGGAGTAAACTTGTTTCCCTTGGATCATTAATAAATGTTTCAATTGCTTCAAGTTGTTTTGGCGTTAACGCATTAGGAACTTCCTGCGGATAGGATTCATATTTTAAGCGATACTTCTCTTCTTCTTCGATGGTGATTGCTCCAGCGGCTAAAAGTCGTTCAATCTTTACTTTATTTTTGGCACTATATATTAAAGTCCCGCGATTTATTACTTCATTAAGTAAGGCTAAATCAACTGGGCGAAGGCTAGTAAAATCTTCAAAATCAGCGTTTGCTTTAATGATTCTTTGTGTGGCAATCTTTGGTGCCCCTAAAGAAGATTTCTTTGGGCGCATTGACGGGGGAAGCATCGCATTTAAAACACTAATTTTGGTGGTCAAATAATATGAAGTTACTTGATCACTTATCGCCATTAATTCGTCAGTAAGTAACGATTCTTTATCAAGGATTTTCGTTATTCTTGTAAGTTTAAAACCTAATCTTGCACCCGCTTCGTTAATTGTTTCCAATGTATCCTCAACACTGATGACGTAACCGACGATTTCACGATTATTAAAGTAGATTAAAACACGAATTCCTACACTAATATCATTACCGTCGTAATAATAAGTAAAGGG
>CALAWM010000109.1 GCA_937895315.1 uncultured Caryophanales bacterium
AAAAGAGCCAGAAAGAATCCTATCTTCTTTTCCTTTGTGGATAATATCGGGTTCACCAGTTAGAAGTGATTCATTAATTCCTGCACTTCCTTCAACAACGACCCCGTCTGCGACAATTTGGTCACCTAGTTTAATTTTTATGATGTCATCAAGCACTACTTCGTCGCTATTGACCTTTACTTCAATGCCGTCACGAATAACAATAACTTGTTGTTTATTTAAAATAAGTAATTTCTTTAAGGTTTTGCGTGCTCTAAAATCTTGAACAAGACCAATTGTAATGTTAAATAGTAAAATGCCCAGAAACATTAAACTGCCCCATTCACGAATATAAATAAGGGCGCCACCTATGACGTAAAGTAAGACGTTAAAGAATGAAAAGAGATTGTTCCATAATATTGAAAGAGTTGATTTTACGCCTTTATTAGGCTTTTCGTTTGTGAGTTTTTCCTTGATGCGTGCTTCAACTTGTTGAGTGCTAAGCCCTTCTTGGTAAGAGGACTCATAGCGGACGACTTCATCAACTTTTATTTCGCTTTTGCGAATAATCGTTGTCGCAACACCAGGTCGATGATTGTTTTCCATAATTTGATTATATTACACCTTTCATTCTTTTGTCGTATATACGACACTGTCTATCTTTATTCTGTTCGGAGCGCCACGACTGGATCTTTATTTGCGGCTATCTTGCTTGGAATTAAACCAGCAATAACCGTTAATAACACATTAAAGACAATTAGGAACAAAGCGGCAAGTGGGGCAAGGAAGGCAATTTGCCCTATATTTTGTCCGGGAAATAATGCATTGAGAATTAAGTTGATCGGTATTGATAATATATATGTTGTACCAACCCCGATTGCTCCTGCTAGTAAGCCAATGATAAATGTCTCCGCATTAAAGAGCCGTGATATATCTTTCTTTCTGGCCCCTATTGCCCTTAATATCCCAATTTCTTTTGTGCGTTCAATAACACTAACGTAGGTAATAATACCGATTAAGAAACCCGATACCACAAGCGAGATGCTCGTAAATACAATTAAGACAATTGAAACAATATCCACCATTGTTGCTAATGAATTTGTAACAATTTCGACGGCATCAAAGACTGCAATTTGTTTATATTTTTCATTTTCAGCAGTAAATTGCGCGTTATACTCTGCAATTTTGTCCTTAATTAGTTTTTTGCTTGCACTATCTTTAGCAAAGATTGCAATTGATTCAATTGGTGAATAGGCGGTGTCTAAAAGCATATTGAGGGCTGGACCATAAATCGGGTCAGCAGCAATATCGCTTTTTTGGACTCCTAATCTTTTTAAGTAACCAAGGTAATCTTCTAATCTAATTTGTGTTGGTGTCGCCGGTTTGGGCGATTGGGCAAATGCGCTATAAAAACCAAAGGCGGATGCAAAATTTTCTTCAGTTGGCATTTCTTTAATCACAATATTATTTACTTGGGCTTTTGCTATTTTGCTATTCTTGTTTTGCTCATGCATGTAGTCATTTAAATCTTGGGTAAAAACAAGTCCGGGGGCGAGTAATTCAAATTCAACCCCTTGTTTGGCTCGAAGTATTCCACTGATTGTAAGTTTTTCACCAATGTTAGGGTCGCTATATAAAACATTCTCCGGAACATAACGGAACTTTTCAATCGTTCGTGGGTTACCCATGAAATCATTAACAACATAATCATCGCTATTGTCACTTGCTTTTACATAGTAATCATCAAAAGTCACCATCTTGTATTCTTTCGTGAGAATATCATCAAAGGTAATTTGTTTTGTATCAACATCAGCTCTATTTAAGAACCCCATTCTTTCAAGATTTTGGGCACTGATTCGATTATATTTATCCACCACTAACATGATTTCATTTCTATTTTGCGGGAATCTTGAGTTTTGACCAATTAAATCATAAAATTCTAAAACATATTCTTCATCACCTGGAAGTTGGGTAAAAGTACCGCGTGGTAACGGAGTAAAATTATTAAAGGTTGGTGTTCTTAAGGTTAATCCTGTGTTATCAGGAGATGTCGCAATAATTTGCATTTGCGAAGGATAGTTGATCATTGTGGTCGACGCTAAACCGTCGGTTTTTAAACCTTCTACCAATGTTAAAAATTCATCAGTAATTTGATTTTTAGTGATTGAAATAATTTGATTTTCAGTGTCATCTTCATTGTAAACAATAACCGCTTCAGTATCCGGGAATTGATCTTCAACATTTGGCACTTTTACGCCCGAAGAAATATCAATTGACTGGGCAAAGACGGCAATTGGATAACTTGCCATTGTATCTCTTTCCATCCGGTCAATATATCCTTGGAATCCGTTACTAACCGCGGCCACAAGCCCAATACCAATAATCCCAAGTGATCCAGCAAGGGCAGTCAATATTGTCCGACCTTTTTTCGTTAATATATTTTTATAACTACTTTTAAGGGCAGTGGGAAAAGACATCGATGTCCCTTTATTCTTCTCAACTTCAGTAACTTCTACTCCATTTTCATGGTCTTTTTGACTCTTTTCGTCCGAATCACTTGTAATGCGACCATCAAGCATCCGAATAATTCGGTCACTAACTTTAAGGGCGAGTTGTTCATTATGACTAACCATGATGACAAGTCTTGTTTTGCTAATTTCTTTTAAAATACCTATTACTTGTTCACTTGTTTTACTATCAAGCGCTCCCGTTGGTTCGTCAGCAAGAATAATAGTTGGATCATTAACGATTGCCCGGGCGATTGCTACTCTTTGGAGTTGTCCGCCCGAAAGTTGATTTGGTTTTTTAAATAGTTCACTTTCTAAACCAACATTAATAAGGGCAGTCTTGGCTTTTTCGCGTCTTTCACTACTCGCCATCCCCGAGAGTGTTAAAGAAATTTCTACGTTTTCGATAATACTTAAATGGGGTATCAGGTTATAGCTTTGAAAAACAAAACCAACCCGGTGATTCCGATAAGCATCCCAGTCTTTATCTTTAAACAACTTCGTGGACTTTCCTTCAATAATTAAATCGCCGGATGTATATTTATCTAAACCACCAATTAAATTTAAAAGCGTCGTTTTTCCGCAACCAGATGGACCAAGAATCGTCACAAATTGTTGTTGGGGAAAGGATAAATTAAGTCCTTTTAAAACGTGTAACGGTTTTTTCGCTACATAATAATCCTTATAAATATCTTTTAATATAAGCATAAAATAAACCTCCTTAACAGGATTCATCACTACATTGTCTAATTTTTTCTTTATCTTTTCAAGATAAAAGCCTATTTCTATTTAGTTAATTTTGTGAATTTCTTTTATTACGAAAGAAGTCTTGAATTATTTTTCGACATTCCTCTTCAAGAACACCACTTGTGATTTCGGGTTTGTGATTAACAATTTTGGTATCAAATAAATTAAATGATGAGCCGGTTGCGCCCCCCTTAAGATCGGGAGCGCCGTAAATGATTCTTTTAAAACGACTCCACATGATAGCCCCGGCACACATTGCACACGGTTCAACTGTAACGTAAAGTTCACAGTTTGTCATCCGCCATGTCTTTAGTTTTTTACTGGCTTTCCGAATTGCGATAATTTCAGCATGGCCTAAGGGGTCATTATTAATTTCTCGTTTATTAAAAGCGCGGGCGATAATTTTTCCATCACAAACAATGACTGCTCCCACCGGAACTTCATCAATTTGAGCCGCTTTTTGCGCCTCTTTCAGTGCGAAACGCATGTATTTTTCATCAATCTTTTGCATATAAATTAAAACCACCGCACATGATTAAGTAATCTTAAGGCTGCTACGTTCCCGTCCTGACCTGGTTCGAAGAATAACCATCGCGATGGCACCTTCATTATAACAATTAGTCCTTAATATGTAAAACGCTAACGCCTAAGAATGGGCGGAGCACTTCGGGGACAACAACGCTTCCATCTTCTTGTTGGAACTGTTCAACAATCGCCGGAATTAAGCGTGAGGTCGCAAGTCCTGATCCGTTTAAAGTATGTAAATATTTTACTTGACCACTTTCGTTGTCGCGGTAACGCGCCATTCCGCGTCGGGCTTGATAATCTCTAGCATTACTAACACTACTTACTTCTTTATAAATGCCCATCGAAGGAATGTATACTTCAATATCATAGGTTCTTGCCATTCCATGTGAACAATCGCCGGCAGCAAGTTTACTAATTTGGAAATGTAATCCGAGTTTTTCGACGAGTTTTTGGGCATGAACAACCATTTCTTCAAAGGCTTTGTGTGATTCTTCTGCTTTAGTATATTGAAACATTTCTACTTTATTAAATTGATAGCCACGAATCATTCCGCGTTCTTCAGTCCGATAACTGCCCGCTTCCTTTCGGTAGCATGGGGTGTAGGCAAAATATTTCTTTGGTAATTCTTC
>CALAWM010000110.1 GCA_937895315.1 uncultured Caryophanales bacterium
AATAAAGATTGACTTTTTTTGCAAGTATAATAATGACGATTTAATTATTAATTAAAGGATCACTAATTAATGGGGATTCATGTGCACATGGCAATGTAACACTTTAAAGTTTGCTTCGATATAATGGTGGACGTTTTCGCTTATAATATGCGCTTCTTCAAAACTTAAGTCTTTACTAACGCCAATTTCAACATCAACGTAGTAATTATTCATATGGCGCCGTACTTTTAAATCGTCGACAGAAAGGACATCTTTTTGGAGGAGGATGGCTTCACGAATCTTTGCAATCGTCTTTGGGCGTGGGGAAGCATCCGTTAAATAATAGGCCGCTTCTTTAATGATTTTAAAGCTTGTATTAATGATGATAATCATAATAATAAATGAGCCAATGTATTCAAAAATAAAGAAATTAAATTGGGCAAGGATAATAGCGATAATGCTAACGGCGGTTGCAAAAATGTCACTTAAATGGTTATAAGCGTCTCCCTTAAGCGCTGGTCTTTTAAACTTTTTATAGGCTAAGAAGTTGATAGTAAAAAGTAATACTTTAATTAAGACACTAATAATTGCAATATATAACGCCATTAAATCAGGTTTTTCCACCGGATTATTTTGTAAGTAGCCGATGAAACCTTTGACACTTTCAATGCCAAGTACAATTGTTGAAAATAAAATGAAAAGTCCTAACGCAAAGTAAAGAAGCCCTTCATATTTCTGGTGGCCGTAATGGTGATTGTGATCGGGGGCACGGTTTGATGTCTTTAAAATGATGATAAGCATAATACTAATTCCCACATCAAAAAGGGAATTATAACCATCACTTTGTAAAGAGGGGGAAAGATAAGCATAACCCGCCCATAACTTAATGGTGGCTAAAACGATGTTCAGCGCTAGAGTGATATAAAGTAAAATTTGTAATTGACGATTATGTTTCATACCTATCATTTTATGCTTATTTTCCATTTTCTTCAATCCTTTTCCAATGATTAAGAAAAAAGACCAATTACTTGGTCCTTTATCTGACTAGCATGCCGCGGTAGGCACTTGTCCCACCCATGACATTAATTATTTTGTAGCCGTATTGGGCTAAGGCTCTGGCCACTTCAATACTTCGTGCCCCGGTTTCACATACGACATAATATTCTTTACTTTTATCTAGTTTATTTAAGTCAAAAGCACTTAAGGGAATATTAATGGCCCCAGGAATATGACCCCGCTCAAATTCATAAGTTTCCCGCACATCGATGATGTTTAACGTATTTCCGCTACGAATCATCATCAATAAATCATTACTCATTACCGTTTTAAAACTACTCATCTTTAATTACATGCTCCGGTTTTGCCACTTGATAAATGGCATATGCCCCATTAAGGTTATAGGCTTTATAGCCATATGATTTAAGAATCCGTTCCGCGTTATAACTTCTTGTCCCACTTTCGCAGTATAAAATAATTTCCCGGTCCAGCGGTAATTCATCATATTGGTCACGGAAACGTTCAATTGGAATGTTAATTGACCCTTTAATATAACCGTGGCGCATTCTCTCCCTTTCACTCCGGACATCAACAACAATTGCCCCGTTATTCATCCGTTCTTCTAATTCATGCCACTCGACTAATTCGGTTACTTTTTGCATAACGTTACTTGCAAAGTATCCGGCTAAATTGACAATATCTTTCGCCATTCCAAAAGGTGGGGCATAACTAAATTCAAGTTCTGGCCATTCATTAATTGGGAGTTTGGCTTTAATCGCGGTCGCAATAATATCAATCCGTTTATCAACACCTTTTTCACCAACTCCTTGCGCACCATAGACTAATCCATTTTCCGGATTAAAAATTACTTTTAAATTAATACCAGTGGCGCCTGGGTAATAGGTGGCGTGATCAAACCACGATAAATATACAGTTTTATAAGGTAAATTAGCGTTTTTCACTTGTCTTTCATTTAAACCAGTGGACGCATAACTTCCGGTGAAAAGTTTTAAGATGGCCGTTCCTAATGTCCCGCGATTAAAGGTTTTAAGTCCGCCTAAATGGTCGGCGAGTTGCCGGCCTTGGCGGTTCGCGGGATTAGCAAGGGCGATACTCACTAATTCGCCAGTAATTTCGTGTTTTACTAAAATGGCATCACCAACAGCATAAATATCTTTAAGGGATGTTTGATAATGATCATCAACATAGATAAAGCCTCTGCCATTCATTTTAATGCCGGTATCTTTTAAAAAGTTTGTATCGGCGACGACACCAACACTCATAACCACTAAATCGAATTTAATGCTATGTCCGCTTTTTAAAATAGCAACTTTATTTTTAACTTCGATAACTTCATCATTGGCGTAAACATTAACCCCATTTTTAACAAGTTCAAGCCGGGCAAATTCCGCCATTTCTTCATCAAAAGGCGGGAGGACATGGGGGGCTTTTTCGACAATCGTCACTTCAAAGCCTTTAACTTTTAAGTTCTCAGCCACTTCTAAACCAATAAAGCCAGCACCAATCACAATCGCTTTATGAATGCCGTCATCATTAACGCGTTCTTGTAGGCGGTCTAAATCGGGAATGTTTCGTAAAACATATGTATCTTCCGGCTTAAGTCCCGGAATATCAATCATCAATGGTTTGGCGCCAGGAGAAAGCACTAATTCATCATAACGAATCCGTCTTTTTTCTAAGTTATTAATAACTTCAACTTCTTTAACATCAGGATAGACGCCAATGACTTCGGTTTCCGTATAAACATCAATTTCAAAACGGGCCCCAAGTCTTTCTTTGGTTTCAACAATAAGGCGGTGTCTTTTACTAATGACATCTCCTAAAGCATAAGGTAAACCGCAGTTTGCAAACGAAACATATGGACCTTTATCTAAAACAATTACTTCGGCATGAGGGTGTAATCTTTTATAACGGGTGGCAAAGCTCATTCCAC
>CALAWM010000111.1 GCA_937895315.1 uncultured Caryophanales bacterium
AAACTATTAATGAATTTCCGAGTTCCCTTTTAATCATCTTAGAGAAATTTTTATTAGTAGGTAGCGATTATATGCAGAAAATGGGGACTGAACTTAGTGAAGAATTCACCGATTTCTTCTTTGCCGTTAATAAATTCATTAAAATTCATTCGCTCATCAATGAAAGTTTTGTGCAATATGTCGAGATTGATGAAGATAAAAAATTCTTTCCAAAGTTTTACATCAAATGTCTTAATCCCGAAGAATTTATTAATGGGGCGCTAAAAGGCGTCGAAAGTTCAATCTTTTTTAGCGCCACCCTTGCTCCCGAGAATTACTTTAAAACCTTACTTAATATTAAAGATGACTTAAGTCACGTTAGTAATCCTTTTAAAAAAGAACAACTATTAATAATGGTTGATCCTACCGTTTCTCTCTTTTATAAAGACCGTGAAAAAAGCATCGATGAAGTCGTAAAAAGAATAATTGCGGCTACGGAAGTGAAGACCGGAAATTATCTTGTGTATACGCCAAGTTTTGCTTATTTAGAATTACTCCAACGAAAACTTGAAGGTAATCCCCTTTTTGAATTGATTATTCAAAGCAGTGTAATGACTGATTTTGAAAAAGAATCATATCTTGATAGTTTTACCTTCTCACCGACCAAAACGAAAATAGGTCTTGCCGTCCTAGGAGGGTCTTTTAGTGAAGGAGTTGATCTTGTTAGTGACCGGTTAAGTGGCATCTTTATTTTAGGAGTTGGCTATCCGCCGCCGTCTTTTGAAAAAGAACTTGAAAAAGAATATTTTGACAAGATGCTTGATGATGGAATTAGTTATGCTTATATTTATCCGGCCTTAAATAAAATTCTCCAAACGATGGGACGGGTTATCCGTACTGAAAAAGATTATGGTTTCATTCTTTTAATGGATAAACGCTATGACTATAGTCCCTATCGTGAACATTTACGAAATTATAATGGGATTATCCAAAAAGTTAGTAGTGCTGCCCATATTTCATCATTGCTTACACGTTTTCTCTTAAATTAAACTTTTTCTCGGGTGAAAATCTCTAAAAAGTTGGTATAATGCTTTAGCATAGGACACAAAAAATGAATTACGACCCGAAACTTATTCGAAACTTCTCCATTATTGCCCATATTGATCACGGTAAATCAACCCTTGCCGACCGGTTAATTGAACATACGGGCACGCTGCAAAAGCGGGAAATGAAAGCCCAAGTGCTTGATTCTTTAGAATTGGAACGGGAACGGGGCATTACCATCAAACTTAATGCCCCGATGGCAAAACCTACCAACTTAATTTAATAGATACTCCCGGACACGTTGACTTTACCTATGAAGTAAGTCGCTCTTTAGCAGCATGTGAAGGGGCTATTTTAGTTGTTGATGCCACCCAAGGGGTAGAAGCCCAAACCCTTGCTAATGTCTATTTAGCGGTTGATAATGATCTAGAAATTATTCCAGTTGTTAATAAAATAGATTTACCAAGTGCCCGTCTTGAAGAAGTCAAAGAAGAAATTAAAGCCCGAATTGGCCTTGGCACCGATAAAATAATTGGGGTAAGTGCCAAAGCCGGCATTAATATTGATGCCGTTCTTGAAGCAGTCGTGAACTATGTCCCCTACCCAACTGGCGCCATTGAAGCCCCATTAAAAGCGCTTATTTTTGATAGCTATTATGATTCTTATCGCG
>CALAWM010000112.1 GCA_937895315.1 uncultured Caryophanales bacterium
CCCTGCTCAAATTGTGAACGCCCTTAAACAGCTTAACAAGATACCTAGGATCGATGTGGTAATTTTGGCTCGAGGAGGCGGAAGCCGGGAAGATTTATGGGCTTTTAATGATGAAAACCTAATTTTGGCGCTTAGTAAAAAGAAGATGCCACTAATTAGTGCAATCGGGCATGAAATCGATACAACTTTAGTTGACTATTTGGCTGATGTGCGAGCAAGCACCCCCACCGGTGCCGCCGAATTAGCTGTTCCTGACCAAAATGAACTTAGACAAGACGCGTTAAACCTTGAAATAAGGCTCTATAACGCGTTTAATACGAAGTATACCCATTTATCCACCTCCCTTACTAATTTAATGTCTAGGCCGGTATTAATGAATTTTAGCGCTATTACTAATAACTTAAATACAATGCTTAATAATGTCACAATAAAATTAAGCGCGAATATTACGAAAATTATTAATAAGTACGAATTACTGAATGAAAACTATAAAGAACGTCTTAATCGATCGATGTTAGTGAATATGGCTGCCTTAAGTGAAAACCTTACCCATCAAAAGGCAACCTTAATGTCATTAAATCCTCGTAACATCTTAAAAAGAGGCTACGCATTCATTAGTAAAGAAGATGAAATTGTCGCTAGTGCCATCCAGTTAAAACCGAAAGATCAAATTAATATTCAATTCAATGATGGTAGTGTGAAAGCCATCGTCACTAAAGGAGAAGAAAATGAGTAAAACCTTAACATTTGAAGAAAAATTAGCAAGACTTAATGTCATTGTCACGGAACTTGAAAGTGGAAAACTTAGTTTAGACGCTAGTTTAACCCTTTTCGAGGAAGGTAATGCCTTAAGCAAAGAACTAGCGGCCGAACTTAATGCCGCCAAGTTAAAAATTGATGAATTACAAGCAAAATAACCATTAAATGGGCTTTTAGTTGTTTAATAGTAACTATTTAGTAGTTTTTTATGTAAAGATTAATGTTATAAAATAGTGTTTTCAGCACTATTTTTAATTAAGGGAGGATAAATTATTCAAGTGAAAATATTATGTAAACTAAAAAGTTTAGGTATAATGATTATATGAGCAAAATAATACTTCATATTGATTTAAATGCCTTCTTTGCAGCCTGTGAAGAGATTAAGGATCCTAGTTTAAAAGGGAAACCGATGATCGTTGGTGGCGGCGGACGAAGAGGAATCGTTAGCACCGCCAATTATGCAGCGCGAAAATACGGTATTCATTCGGCAATGCCTACCTATAAGGCTATCCAATTATGCCCCGAATTAATCATTAGAGAACCCGATTTCAAACTATATCATCACTATTCTTCGCTCTTTTTCAATTATATTAAGGATAATTTCTCACCTTTAATTGAAGTTGCTAGTGTTGATGAATGTTATGTTGACGCAAGTGAAGTATTACAAAATGATCCTGCTCCTTTAAAAACCATCCTAAACTTACAACAAACCTTACTAAAGGAATTAGGACTAAGTTGTTCAATCGGCGTTGCTCCCACTAAATTCCTTGCTAAAATGGCGAGCAACTTTAAAAAACCGCTTGGTATGACCGTATATCGTCGCCGTGAACTTAAAAATACCTTGTGGATTTTACCTATTACGGAGATGTATGGCATTGGTAAAGCAACGGCACCACGACTCCAAGCGCTTGGCATAAAAACGATTGGCGACTTAGCAAATAACAAGAGTGAAGATGTTAAAAACATGCTTGGGAAGAGTTATTTTACATTCCATGACTGGGCAAATGGTTATGGGAGTGATACGGTCATCGTCGATGAGGAAGATCCCAAAAGTATTGGAAATTCACAAACATTTCTTTTTGACACCGATGATTATGATGAAATAACCGCCTTATTTAAAGAACTTTCGATGTCGGTCTCTAAAAGAGCAGAAAGAGAGAATAAGGTAGGACTTACGATTCAAATTGTTATTCGCTACTATAATTTTGAAACCGTAAATCGAAGCGTCACCTTAACTAAACCTACAAACAAACAACTTACGATCTTTTATGAAGCAATGAAGCTCTTTGATCGAAACTACAAGGATGAACCAATCCGACTTTTAGGGGTTACTTTACAAAACTTAAGTGATGAAGGTAGTTTAGTTGAACAATTATCACTTTTCGATGACTTTACTACGAAATCAAAAACTGAAGTTATTATGGACTTACTTAATGAAGAATATGATAAACCAGCATTCATCAAACTCAGTGACATGAAGAAGGAATAAGCATGATTATAAGTGAAGCAATTACGCGATATACTGATTTCCTATATTTTGAAAAGCAATTATCAAAAAATACAGTAGGAGCTTATCTTGATGATATCCATCAGTTCATTAATACTTTTACTTTTACTGACACTACCGAGATCAGTCCCTTCTCAATTACCGATTTTATCAATTTAGAAAGTCAAAAAGGCCTAAGTAGCGCGACGATTGTTCGCCGTCTATCAAGTGTTTATAATTTTCTGGTTTTTTTGAAAGATGAAGGGGCTCATCCTTTCGAATTAATGAAAGTTATTCGACCCCGGGTTAATAAAAGTTTACCAACTTATTATACGAATGAAGAAATTGAAGGCCTTTTAAATGCTCCTGATCAACATAGTCATCGTGGCCTTCGTGATAAGGCAATGCTTGAGGTCATGTATGCCAGCGGACTCCGGGTGAGCGAACTTTTAAGTTTAAAGCGTGAAGAAGTTAATTTCAATCGTGGAATCATTAAAATTCGTGGAAAAGGTGGCAAGGAACGCATTGTCCCAATTGGCGAATATGCGCTTTATACATTAGTCGATTACATTAATGATGTACGTCACCATTACGAAAAAAGTGATAAGCGGACCATTTTTTTGAATCAAAGTGGACGCCATGCTTTTGCAACCCACCTTTTAGAGTCCGGTGCGGAATTACGCGCGGTTCAAGCCATGCTTGGTCATACAAATATCGCGACAACGGAAATATATACTCACGTTTCCGCTAAAAGAATCATTAGTGCCTACGACCGGATTATGCAAAAGAAATAAGATTATTACTTTATTAAGTAAAAAGGGTGAATTCGTGTCGTTTTATAACGTAATTTGCTATAATATTTACGAATTAAGAAAGGACAATTTATGGAAAACAAGAAATTTAAACGTGTCTTTTTAATCGTCATGGATAGCGTTGGCATTGGCTATATGAAAGATGCTCACCTTTTTGGCGATGAAGGAAGCCATACCTTACTGCACGCCGCCCAAAGTAAACCGGAAGGATTAAAGATCCCGGTCATGGAAAAATATGGTTTAGGAACTTTAAGTGACATTCCTGGCGTTAAAAAAGTTGATAATCACCCTAATTCTTATGTATTTAAACTAAATGAAGCAAGTAATGGGAAGGATACGATGACTGGCCACTGGGAAATGGTCGGTATTCACACGAAAAAACCTTTCAAAACCTTTACTGACACCGGTTTCCCAAAAGAATTAATGGATGAACTTAGTGAAAAAACCGGATATAAACTTATTGGTAACTATTCGGCAAGTGGAACGGAGATTTTAAAAGAACTCGGTGAAGAACAAATGCGCGATAATAGCCTTATCGTCTATACTTCCGCCGATAGTGTTTTACAAATTGCGGCTCATGAAGAGGTCACTGGATTACAAGAATTATATCGGGCGTGCGAAATTGCCCGGGAAATTTGTATGCGTCCTGAATACCTTTTAGGCCGGATTATTGCTCGCCCTTACCTTGGAAAAGACAAAAATTCCTTTAAAAGAACGACAAATCGTCATGATTATGCCTTATCACCAAATGAACCTACTGCTTTAAATATCTTAAACGATAACGGCTTAACGGTTAGTGCAATCGGCAAAATTAGCGATATCTTTAACCATTATGGTATTACTAGAACGCAAAAAACCGTTAGCAATCAAGACGGGATGGATAAAACCATTGCCCAAGCCAAAGAAAACGCCTTTAACGGTCTTATCTTCGTTAATTTAGTCGAATTTGATAGTGAATTTGGCCATCGCCGTAATCCTTTAGGCTACGCGAATGCCATCGAAGAATTTGACGTTCGGCTTGGCGAATTACTCGAAGTCGTAACTGAAGATGATTTAGTGTTAGTAACCGCCGATCACGGCAATGACCCAACGTGGCACGGTACTGATCATACTCGCGAAAAAGTGCCGATGATTGCTATATCCAAGGCCTTCAAACATGGTCGTAAATTAGAGGAACGTGATACCTTTGGTGATATCGGTGCCACCATCCTTAAAAACTTCGGCTTAAAACCAACAAAAACATTAATTGGCACCCCAATTAACGAATTAATAGAAGATTAATAAAGAAAATCACAAAGAAAAGCGCTCATAAGTAGCGCTTTTTTTATTTTATTGAAAAAAGTTTATTTTTTTGTACCTAAATGTACTTTTAAGTTGTAGTTATTAGTATGTTTAAGAAAGGAGAAAATAAACATGCAAGAAGAAAAGCGCTTTATGCGCATCAGTGACTCGGGAACCGCACAAAGTGAGTTAGAGCGTCCCAAGAAACATTTAGCGGCAATGTTAGATTGGTTTAAAAGGGCATTAGAATACGAAACTTTCCTTTTAACTAATTCATTACGCTACAAAATTCGCCAGGGGGAGGTATATGAGATTGATTTTGGTCGAAATGTCGGTAGTGAACTAAATGAAAGGCATTACGCCGTCGTTTTACATCATAGCGACGAAGATGCGCAAAATATTGTTGTCGTCCCGTTAACAACCAAGATCCATTATAGTTATGGCGAAGCAATTGAACTTGGCTATTTGGAAGGAATAAGAACCAATGAGAAAAGTTATGCCAAAATTAGTCAAATTCGCACGGTCGATAAAGCCCGTATTTATCTACGACCAATTATTAGTGAACGGTCTGAGACAACGAATCGCCGCCAATTTGGTCCGGTCACAAAACTAACTGGCGATCAATTTAAACTAATCATCAGCGGGATGAACAAGTTGATAAATAACAAACTTTAACCCAATTAGTAGTTTTTTAGTAGTTTTATTTCTGTGGATAACTCACTATCCTAAAGATTATAAAACAATGACTGATTACGGATTATTACCCACAAATAGTCATGTAATCAGTCTTTTTATATTGTTTTGTTTACATAATATCTATTATTGAAAGTAATAGTAATTTCACAATTTACCCTTTATTTGTGGATAACGCCAATCTTTTGTTTCTTCTCCTATTATTTGCGTGTTAGTAGTTTTTTGCTATTCCCTAAATATTAAAAACGCCCATTTGTTAAGGGGCGTTAATTCACTGACTATTTGTTTTCTTATTTAAGAAATGTATTAAAGCAAGCTTGAGTTAAGCGGTTGTCGACTTTCTTATCATTCGCCTCTAAATACGCCTTATTCGCCCTCAGCACTTCAACAAAGCCATTATCAATGTCTTTTACGCACAAGGCGATGAGCGTGCTACTATCGTATCCACGGCTTGGATCTAATTTATCGGCAACATAAAGCACTTTCCCAAGTTGTGACATCTTCTTGTCCCCGGTTGCATGCACTTTAATGGCATCTAAAATAACCTTATCTTTAATCAAAAACTCATTCTCCGCCATGTAACTACCAATAAATTGGTGGTGGGACCATGAAGGAAGGTCGAGAAATTTTGGAAAATGTTCGTTCATAAGTCGTTCTGTCTTGTTTTTGGGCACTTCTTTACCAATATCATGGAGAAACCCGGCGATAAAGGCACTTAAGGCATCAACATCGTTGGCGATTGCGATTAAGCGACTCAATTTTGCAACCTCAAAACTATGGAAATAACGTTTATCACTTAATAATTTATTAATCCGGTATGCAAAGTATAGTTTATTTTGACCAATATATTCAAGAATTGAACTTGGAATATCAAGAGATTCAAAATGACGGACGGCACTACTAGAGACATTACGTAGCGAACCACTTATTTCTTGCATGTTAAAGCGGTTTTTTAAATAGTCACTCAATGTACTACCTTTCCGCTTATAAACTAATATCGTTGCATTCTTGGCGATTTCATCAGGATTCATCCATTTATCAAACACTTCCGCTTGATCTTCCCCAAGTAATAAGAAAAGCTCATCATCCGGGAATTTTTCTTTAAGTTTACTTATCGTTAAGTAGGTATAATTGGTTTTACCTTCATTTTTTTCTTCAACAAGCGATATTTCAAAGCCTTCTTCACCATTTATTCCCATTTTAAGCATGTTTGCCCGATGTTTAAAGGGGGTATCAACTTTCTTCCACACTGTTGAGGGGGAAAGCAAAAAAAGCACCTTATCAGCGTTTATGGCCTTCTTGGCAGTTCTGGCAATCGTTAAATGCCCGTTATGTAACGGATCAAAACTACCAGGATAAATGATTATTTTCATTTTGGTAATGCTATTTTTGGATCTTTTGTATTGCGACGGTACAAGACAAAGGTCCGTCCCTTCGTTTCAATAATATCGCTATTTGTTTGGGTGGCAATAATCATCGCCATTTCTTTAGTTGTCTCTTCGACACTTTTTAGAAGGCTTACTTTAATTAATTCACGGGCGGTTAACGCTTTATCAAGTAAGGCGATATGGGTTTCACCGATAACGTTTTTACCAAGTTGATAAAGGGCTTTTAATTGATTGGCTTTACTCTTCAAAAAGAGTTTTTGTTCTTTATTTAACATATTTAAATCTTACTTTCATTGTAACTGATGGCTACTCCCCGAGGAGCGAAAATACGGATTACACGACCGTTTCCTTTAAAGCTTACGAATCCAAGACCATTCCAACTCACATCATATTTAATATCTTCATGGGTGGTGAATTCAAAGGCATCTAAATCGCTTGTTTTATCGACTAAATGGGAAATAGGGCTCGTCTTTTTGAGGGCAACAACATTATTAAAGGTGCTATCAGCCTTACTTGTTTGACTGCGGCTTAGTTTCACTCCTTCCGCAAAATAGAAAGTAAAGGATGTGAATGGACCACTCACAAAGTCAAGACGGGCAATACCGCCAATTAAGATAGTTTGTTTTGGCATTAATTGGTAGGTACGGGCTTTAATTTCTTTGCGGGGTACTATTATTTTTACAACTTCTTTCTCGGCTAAACCTAAAAGACTATTATTAATCGAGATTCCGGGAGTATTGGGATAAATACTTGTTGTAATAAAACGGCTTGTTTCGTTTTTATAATTACGTAATAACGTTTTAATAAGACTTGATTTACCACTACTTACCGCCCCAATGAAATAAACGTCTTTTTTATGGTGATGTTTCCTAATTTCTTCCATAACTTCAACGATATTATAGTTTTTAGTACTACTTGCTAAAATAATTTCTTTAACGTTTAATGCTTCTTTTTTAATTTTATTGGCGACATATTCTTTTAACTTCTTCTCATTTGTCTTTTTCGGCAATAAGTCAAATTTGTTGGCCACCAAAATAATATCAAGACCAGCAAGGGCGTGATTAATTTCATGGTTAAAGGATGATTCAAAATTAAAGACGTCGACCACATAGACGACTAAGGCCTTTTTCCGTTTAATATCATCAATTAAGCTCATAAAATCGAGCGTTACGATTGGTTCTGCTAATTTGTCGGCGCTATAATGATGCGTTTTAAAACAGCGTTGGCATAAAAAGACATCATCCCGTTCTAAATGAGTGCTTGGGACATAACCAACTTCTTTTTCATCTTCACTTTGGAGTACGACTCCGCAGCCATAACATTTTTTAACTCTCTTCAGTTCTTGAACCATAAGTATGCCACTCCTTTAATTTATTTTTCCTATGTAATCTACGACGTAACGGCCGATCAATGATCCGATTGAAGCGTGTTGTCCATTGATCTTCAGAAACAAGTTTATCGGTCAATAATATTTTAACACCTAAACGGTTTGCAAAGTAGACATCTGTTAATATTTGATCACCAACCATCATTACACCCTTCAAATCAATTTCTTCGTTTTTAAGGAACTTTTTTGTTCGGCTTCTAAGTGGTTTACGGGCACCGGCAATATACTTTAGATTCGCGCTTTCAGCATATTCGCGAACCCTTTTTCCGCGATTGTTAGAGACAAGATATACTTTAAGCCCTAAATCAATTAATTTCTTTAAGTATTCTTTTGTTCTATCGCTCGCCGTTAATTCTTTATATGAAGCAAGCGTATTATCTAAATCAAGTAATACCGTTTCAACCCCAATTGCTTTAAAAAAGATAGGGTCAACTTCATATATATTCTTAGCGTAATAAGTAGGGACAAATTTCTTCACTCTTTTTCTCATTTCTATCCGTATTAATTTTACCATGAAAAGTGCCAATTTATTATAAATACATATTTATGATAAAATTACGATATGGAACTAAACAAAAAACAAGAATATCTTTTAGTTGGAGGCATGACTTTAGGTTTAATCGCTGGCTTTTTAATGCCGCTTATTGGCTTAATTATTCTGGGAAGTATGGGAAGTTACGCATTTAAATCTACTAATAATCTACCAAAAGAGCAAAAAACCATGATGATCATGGCTTTTGTGGTCATTGTCTTATATTATCTTTTAACAATAATTTTTAACGTGATGAACCCTCCCGTTGTCGAGGATCCATCAACTGTTAGTCAACTATTAATCTTCATCTAATAAGTCGAAAATCGACATTTGTTCATAGTTATCGTCAGGTTGTTCTACTTTGACGGTTTCCGCTTTGACAATTGGGGCAAACGCTTTAGTGTTTTCATCAATTAAAGGAATTTCTTCGCTAAAGACCCCATTTATCATTTCTTCTTCGGCAAGTTCGTTAATATTTCGCTTGGCGTATTTGTCAATTGGCGTCGGGGCTAAATCGACTATTGATAATGGTAAGATAACATTTTGATTTGTTAAAGCGTGTAATTTAAGGTTTTGCGCGTTCTTTTGATATTTAAAGACACTAATGACGGTGTGCGGGTCACTTTTGAATATTTTCATAACATGTTGGAGCCGTCCTAGGCGATTTGTGGTGGCAAAGTAACTATGATCTAAAAGCCGTAAATGGCCTTCCATTGTCACAACCCCGGTCCTTGTTCTTGTTTCGGGGTCAACACTGATCACACCGACAATTTTATCGGTTTTATGCTTATTAATTGCTTTAACGCCACTCGCTTTAAGACCTATGACACTAACTTCATTTTCATTATAAAATGAGGCAGCACCGTTCTTGGTAATGACTAATAAGTCACTATTCCCGGTTGTTAATGTGACATCGGCCAGTTGATCGCCACTTGAAAGCCGCATTGCTTGTAATGGTCTTGTGTAACGTTGCGCGACAAAGTCTTTGACGACACTTCGTTTAATCATCCCATTACTAGTCACCATCGCAAAATATAAATCTTCGCGGAAGTTTTTGACATTAAAGGCACGGATGATTTTTTCTTCAGGATTCATTTGCACCAAATAGTTGATGTGTTTTCCTTCATCCTTCCATCGTCCTTCATTTATTTCATAAACTGGGATATATAAGTAATTCCCAAAATTAGTAAAAGCAATTAAGAAATCTTTTGTATTTAAAAGACTGCTCGTGACGAGTAAATCACTACTTTTGACCCCCGGCAAGGCATTGTCGCCGCTACTTTTATATGATTTTAAACTACTCCGTTTAATATAACCATCACGAGTTAAGGCGACCATTACATCTTCATCGGCGATTAAATCTCGTTTATCAATTTGAATGACTTCACCTTTTTCTTGAATCTTGGTCCGACGATCATCACCAAACTTTAATGCAATCCGTTTTAAGTCTTTTATTATGACGTTATGGAGTGATTTTTCGTTTTCCAGAATGTCTTTTAATTCACTAATATTTTGGGTGATTGTTTCTTTTTCATTAATTAATACGCTAATATCGGTATTACTTAATTTATAAAGTTGGAGCATAACGATCGCTTCGGCTTGTTCTTCACTAAAACCATAAGCTTCAATAATATTTGCTTTAGCATTAGCCTTATCGGTACTTTTCCGAATTAAAGCAATAATTTCAGTGACGACACTGATGGCTTTAATAAGGCCTTCAATAATATGGAGTCTTTTTTCAAGTTTTGCTAATTCAAAAACACTCCGTCTTCTAATTACTTCAACTTGGTGTTCAATATATGTTTCAACTAATTCAAGAATATTTAAGGTTTTTGGCCGATTATCAGCAATCGCCACGACGTTCGCGTTATAACCAGTCCGTAATTGTGTACGATTGAATAAATACTCTAAAATAATTTCGGCATTGGCTTCTTTTTTTAGTTCGACGACAATTCGTAAGCCACTGCGATCACTTTCATCACGAACTTCGATAATGCCATCGACATTATGATTTTGTTCAATTAAACCAATTTCCCGTAAAATAACACTTTTATTTGCTTGATAAGGGATTTCGGTAATGACAATATTTTGACCGTTTTTATCTTTTTCAATCGTTGCCTTGGCTTCGACTTCAACCCGACCTCGTCCGGTCTCATATATTGCATCAAGCCCTTCACTTTTATAAATAACCCCGCCGGTTGGGAAGTCAGGACCTAAAATAAACTTACGGATATCGCTAATTTTAGTGTTTTTATGAGTCAATGTATAAATAATGGCATCAACAACTTCGTGTAAGTTGTGTGGGGGAATTTCGGTAGCAACGGCAACGGCAATCCCTTGACTACCATTTACTAATAAGTTTGGAAAACGTGATGGTAAAACAATTGGTTCAAAGCTTGTATCATCAAATGTTAAATTTTCATCAACTGTTTCTTTTTCAATATCTAACGTTAATTCACTGGCTAATTCATTAAGCCGTGCTTCGGTATATCGATAAGCCGCCGGACTATCACCATCAATACTCCCGTTATTACCTTGGAAATCAATAAGCGGATAACGTAGGTTCCAATCTTGGGACATCCGGGCAAGGGCTTCATAAATACTAGAATCACCATGGGGGTGATATTTACCCATAACCATCCCGACAGTGTGGGCACACTTCTTCATTGGTTTATTAAAAGTCGTTCCTTCATCATGCATTGCATAAATAATGCGCCGTTGGACTGGTTTTAAGCCATCACGAGCATCAGGAATCGCCCGATTTTGAATAACATATTTTGCATATACGCCAAAACGTTCCCCCATTACCTCATCCATCGGTAATTCAAGGATTGTTTCTTTTGTTTCTATAACTTCATTCTTTTTTTGCTTCTTCGCCATATTATTTCACCTCATCAAGGAATGTATCATAAGCGTTGAAATCAACGTTTTCTTCAATCCACTTCCGTCTGACACTTGCATCTTTACCCATTAAGACTCGGACCCGCATTTCGACGAGTAAAGGATCGTTGACACTAATGCGAATCAGTGTTCTTGATTCCGGATTTAGGGTTGTTTCCCATAGTTGATCACTATTCATTTCCCCAAGCCCTTTGTAACGGGTAATTTTATATCCTGGACCGATTTTTTCTTTAGCAGCTTCTAAACTTTGATCGTCATATGCATATTCAAAGACGAGTTTTTTATTAACTTGTTTGCTAACCCGGTAAAGGGGTGGAACAGCCATATAAATCATTCCTTCTTTAAGTAATGGTTTCATATAATGATAGAAAAATGTTAATAATAACGTTTGAATATGGGCACCATCAGTATCCGCGTCGGTCATAATAATGATTTTTCCGTAACGGCAATCATCAAGATCAAAGTTTTGGCCAAAGCCGGCGCCAATAGTGTTGATTAAAGTCGCAAATTCTTCGTTTTTAAGCATTTTATCAACCGTATTTGTATCGGTGTTAAGGGGTTTACCCCGTAATGGTAATACCGCTTGGTGAATGCGGTCCCGCCCACTTTTGGCAGTACCACCAGCACTATCACCTTCAACGATGAAAAGTTCATTTTTCTTATAGTCTTTACTTTGGGCAGGTGTTAATTTTCCGCTTAATACGATATCATTTTTAACTTTCTTCGTCTTCCGTAAATTTTCTTTGGCTTTCCGGGCAGCGATTCTTGCATTTTGGGCATCGACACATTTTTTAACAAGACTAACGGCAAATTCGTGATTTTCCGCTAAATAGTAAGTTAATTTAGTATAAATAAAGTTATTCATCGCACTATTTGCGTCATTCGTGCCAAGTTTCCCTTTAGTTTGACTTTCAAATTGTAAAATACTTTCGGGAATCCGCAGACTAATA
>CALAWM010000113.1 GCA_937895315.1 uncultured Caryophanales bacterium
ATTATGATTGTGGCCTTAATTTTCCGTTTCGCCCTTGTTGGGATTATTGACTTTACAAATCTATCGTTAATTTATATTGCTGGTCATGAATTATTTCTTTTAGTTTTTACGCTTAGCATTATTCTTGTGATTGAAAATAGAGTGCGGAGAAGTAACAATGTCAGTTAGTAAAGTCCTAAAACCGATTGGCTTACTTTTAATATTAGGTGGAATAACCACCCTATATTTCATCGATAACTTAATAATTAGCGGAATCCTTATTCTTATTGGAATTGTGCTCTTTATAGTTGGAAACTTAAGGAAGAAACCTAAAGATAACTTAGATATAGCCAGTTTTATTAATATGTTCACCCATTTTCGGACAATGCTTGATAGTGACGCTAATGTTGTTAGTGCCTTAACATCATCATTAGAATATACAAGTGGGACAATGTATGAAGCCTTACATAAATTGGTAATAAACATTAATGATGATCATTCCGTTACTCCCTTTATTTTGTTTGCTAAACGCTTTAATCACCGCTTTGTGTTACATATTATGATTAATGTTTATATGCTTATTAATCACGGTTTAGAGGCCAAAAGATTATGGCAATTTAACTACTTATTTGAGAGTCTTATTAAAGAATTTAATGATGAACAAATTGCTTTACATGAAAGTAGTTATGAACGCTTTAATGTTAGTTTATTTCTTGGTACCGGTATTATGATGTTTACGATTATGGGAACAATATTATCAATGTTTGGAGGACTTTAAATGAGTAGTATCTTAGGTGTCCTTTATGCTTTTATGTTAATGCTCCCGACCATTCTTTTCGGGGCAGATATTTTTAAACTTGGGCAAATAATGAATTATCTCGAAGCGGAGGCGACCATTGTTATGTATCAAATAAGTAAAGATGGGGGAATTAGACCTGCGCTTATTGAAGAACTTGAAAATGAAGGAATTACCATTGAATGCAGCGGATCATGTACCTATGTAAGTGCCGGGGAACGGATTACTTTTAAACTGATCAAATATTACACGCCAATTATTATAAAAAAAGAAGATATTGAAATTACTGTAACAAGAAAAGCAATTGTCGGTTATTTATAAGGGAAAGGAGAAATATTATGTCAGAATTAAAGGGACAATTATTTGGCATTATTCTGGTTATCTTAATGTTTGCCGCCGTCGGCGCCGGGCTTGCAACGATGTTTAGTAACAACATTAATGAAATCAACCAACAAGAAAGCCAAGCATACTCAGAAATTAACGCGAATTATTAAAAATGTAAGAGAAAATGTGACCAAATCTTTATCTATTGAAATAAGGTTTATTATTTGTTAAAATCTCTATCTAGAGGTAAAAACATGACAAATTTAGCACGTATTGAACAAATATTCACCGAAATACTTAAAGTTGAAAAGATTGAACCTACGATGGAACTTAAATCATTAGGACTTGATAGTCTTGATTTAGTCGAAGTAATGATGAAACTTGAAGAAGAGTTTAATATCGAATTTACCAACGATGAAATGCTTGGATTTACAACCGTCGCTGATGTTCTCGCTGATATTGAAAAAAAACTTACCAAATAACAATGATTGTTATTGCTAACGATTAGAAAATATGTTATTCTACTACTTGCCTAATCGTTACAGGCCTAGTTAGCTCAGCGGCAGAGCAATCGGCTGTTAACCGATCGGTCGTAGGTTCAAATCCTACACTAGGCGCCATCAGGCCCGTTGGAGAAGCGGCTTAACTCACATGCCTTTCACGCATGCATTCATGGGTTCGAATCCCGTACGGGTCACCAATTAATAAAAGTGTCTGTCTTAAAATTAAGGCAGACTTTTTTTATTCTTCATATCGTCATAAGTAGCTATTGTTTTGCGGAGTGCTAATATTTACTTATGGCCCGTTGGAGAAGTGGTTTAACTCACATGCCTCTCATGCATGCATTCATGGGTTCGAAACCCGTACGGGTCACCAACGAAAAATTAACGGCACAATTTGCCGTTTTTTTGTTAACTGAAAAATGTTGTCAAGAAAAATGATTTAAAAGATATGTATGTATATCGGAGTAGGTGTGCATATACATACATATATGTAATACTACGTATACATATAGTATAGTTATCGGAAAAGTGGCCTTATAATGAAATTGAGAAGGAGGAATAATATGAGTATAATTACATTTATTTTTAAGTCCAAACGAAAAATGGCAAAACCACATACGTGTCATGTTAAAATATTTAAGTACACCTTAACATCACATGCCCAAAATCGTATTGTGGATAAAAAACGAAAGATACGGAAGCGAGATGTTATTTACGATTTATATCATATGCCACTTTATATCCAGCGGGTAAAGGCGAAAGATGGAACACAAGAACTTCAGCGTTTTGGAAGGAGATTGACATCATTTATTGCAATTAATACGATGAAAATCA
>CALAWM010000114.1 GCA_937895315.1 uncultured Caryophanales bacterium
ATAGCAACGAACTCACGATCGTTAATTGTTAAATTAACATCCTTTAAGGCCTGGACGCCATTGGGATACGTTTTGGAGACGTTACTAAATACAATCATTTTATAACGCCAATATATTAGAGATTATCACGTTTAAAGACGTAGACTTCGCGTTCGCCATCATAATCACTATCAACGGCAATATTGTAACCAGTGTGGTTATAAACACTTAATGCTTGTAAGCCAACTTCAGTTTGAATGATTTCCATGAAGGCTTTTTGAATAGCTTCTTTCATCGCTGGGGCCATGCTATTGACAACACTGATGGTGTCATTATAAATACCAGTTGTTAAAGCGATAACTTTCGTATCGGCAAAGACGTTTTGTCCTGCAACGGCATTATAAGCATCAAAGGCACTGCTTAAACGGGCATCTAAGAAGGCAAATGCGGCGTCAACTTCATCATTTAATAACGCCATAATTTGTGATTGGTGACCACCAGAGATGGTAACACTTTGTACTTCTTTAGCACCTGGGGCATTGCTCGTGAATTTTAAACCATTTTGATTTAATAAGACGGCAGGATAAACATAGCCTGATCCTGAACTTGTACTACCAGTTGCTACTTTTTTACCTTCGAGTTCGGCAACTGTGTCAAAGCCCGCTTCATAAGCACTTGTTTTTACAAGAAGCATTGAGTGATATGAAGAAACCTTAACGGTATCATGATAACTTGCGTTATAGCCAGGAGCATTAACATTTGCCATAATTTGGGCTAAATCGGTAATTGGTTGTCCCGCATCATCAATTTGGGCAGCATAGGCATTCCGGACTGAACTTAAGATAACATCAACTTTACCTGGTTCTTCAGTGGTGACATAAGCATATTGTTGTGAAGTTAAAAAGCCGACATCAACTTGGCCGCTGATCATGGCTTCGGTTAAAGCTTCATAGTTGGTCGCGGTGTCGAGTTCAAAGTCGGTGTTCGGGATTTTTTCTTCAAGCATTAATTCAACGCTTTTAATTTTGACTAAGTAAGCGGGGTCAGCAAGGGCGGCGCTACTTGGGACGAAACGGACAATGATTTTTTCCTTTTCGCCGGGTTTGTTGGTACATGCGGCTAAGACAGCAACGGCTGCCACGCCTGCAAGTAGAAATTTAGAGATTCTTCTCATTTTTTCCTTTCTTTCAGTGGGTGCTTTTGTATTTTATTTTCGAGATTACACTTAATGGTCCAGCATTAAGAAATCCCAGTGGTTTCGTTACCCACAAAGAAAGATTAGCACACAAAATAATGTAATTCAATGATTATAAAAGAAAGTTATCCACATTCGTAAAGTAAAGAAAAACTTTGCAAAAAAGCATTATTTTTGCTTTTCTTTTATAAATATATGGAGT
Source organism: uncultured Caryophanales bacterium (assembly GCA_937895315.1). Classification (GTDB taxonomy): domain Bacteria; phylum Bacillota_I; class Bacilli_A; order RFN20; family CAG-826; genus UBA1361. The sequence goes on from CALAWM010000114.1 coordinate 1,377, forward strand.
ATAATTAATTAAATACCCACCAGACTATATGGTGGGTTTTCTTTTCTTACTTTATCTTCTTTTTATTAATGAAATAATAAAGAATAATGGTTGTAAGACCAAGGACACCGATTAAGACGATGGCAATAACACTAAGTTCACTTTGATCATAGTCATTAGTTCTAATTTGATTAATTAAAGGATACGCTTCATTGTCATTATGATAAAGACTCCATGCATTATATCGTTCTCGAGCACTAATAAGTAACATATTTTCATTATCATTTTGAAAATAATTTAGTTGATTAACACTTAAGTAACCTAAGAGTGATTTTACTTCAGGATACTTAGTAATACATTGTAAGGCTTCATCTTCAGCCATAATCTTACTAGCAACTGATAAAGCACTATTCATGGGGGAAGGAACACCTAATTTAAAGTCATTACCATTGTCATTTGTATCAATAGCGACTCCTTCACTTATGACTCGTTGGAGTGATTCAGTAACACTGCCATAAGGGGCTATACTTCCTTCATACATATTCGCGCTTCCCGCGCCGATAAAATCAATTACATTAATATCATTTACCGTTGTTGGCTTTACATCATTATTGGTCAGGGCAACCTTAAACGCTCCTCTAGCCATCGTGATACTTCCACTTATTTCTGGTAAAGGTAACTCTAAACCATTAGTGCCCGTCCCTAATTCTTTAATTAAATAGAAACTACGGGGTAATATACTTCCACTTAATGGTGTTTTATAATTTAGATCAGTGGTCGATGCCCCATAATGGACATACCATCCATTTAATTCAATTACACTATCACTGTTGTTATATAGTTCAATATAGTCATATTTATAGGGGCCACTACTTTCACCCCCACCCCCATATACTTCACTGATGACAACACTAGTTATTTCTTCATTCAATGCTTTAGTGCTTTGATAAGAAAAAATAGCATTACTGGTAGTATTAATCGAAAAAAGTATAAAAAGTAATGAAAATAACTTAATTATATGTTTCTTCATATAGTTATCTCCTTATCTAAATGATGTTATAAATCAGGAACATCTATATAAATATGATAATGAACATTAATAATAGTTGTCAATATAGAAAAAGCCGAGGATGACCTC
>CALAWM010000115.1 GCA_937895315.1 uncultured Caryophanales bacterium
TTTCCGTTGATCCAACGGCAGCGATCGTGACTTTAAAATCACTAACTTCGCTTATTGGATTCGATGATGGTTCATTTGAATCCCCACCGGGTGTTGGCTTACATCCCACGATTAACGTGGCCGCAAGCATAAAGGCGAATATTTTCTTAAATCGTCCTATGTTCATATCCATTTCCTCCTTTAAATAAATGGTTATCTTAAAGTGGTCAGCGAATTGCTTCCCCACTATTAGGATCAAATAAATTGAATTTAACTTCAATTGGGGCGTGACTTTTAACACGGTGTTTGGCACTTAGTTTAATAATGAGTCGTTCCTCGATAAATTTGGCGTAAACAATATATTCTGAACCGAGTGGTTCAACAATTTCCGCATCAATCGTAATTAATTCGCTAAGTTTAGCCTCAGTAACGGCATTTGATAAATAAATGTCTTCTGGTCTAATGCCAAATTTAATGGTGCTTGGTTCGTGTCTTCTTGTTTCAGAATCAGCAATTTCTTCATGAAGCGCGGCAATAATGTTTTGCTTTTCTTCTTCAATATTTTGTTCTTGCCGTTTATGATCAATTTTCTTGGCTATTTTTTGGAAGATATTTACTTTATCTTTCTTTTGCACGACTTTTTCATCATTTTCATTTGATAGTTGATGTGATCTTTGCAAAAGTTGATAGTTTTTTAATGCTTCAATATTTTCCGAAAGTAAGGCATTTAAGGTTTCAATTTTCTTAATATAGAAATCATCATATTGCTTAACAAAGTCTTCAGAGGCTTTAATTTTGAAGCCGTTCTTAAAGATTATTTCCCCTTTTTCATACGTTGCTTCAATTAAGTTCATCGGTGGTGCGCCGATAAAACTGGCAACAAAGATATTTTGTGGATGATTATATACTTCCATTGGTTCGCCAATTTGCTGGACAAAACCTTTATTCATTACCACAATTTTATTGGCCATCGTCATTGCTTCAGTTTGGTCGTGGGTAACGTAAATTGTGGTTGCTTTCGTTTCTTCATGAATACGGACGATTTCTGTTCTCGTTTGCATCCGTAATTTGGCATCTAAGTTGCTAAGCGGTTCATCCATTAAAAATAATCGTGCTTGCCGGACAATGGCGCGACCAAGCGCAACCCTTTGCATTTGTCCGCCACTTAATTCTTTAGGTTTACGGTCTAGATATGGACCTAAGTTTAAAATACTGGCCGCTTTAAAAACTCGTTCCTGGATTTCATCTTTTGGTGTCTTTAAAGTAACTAAGCCAAACGATAAATTGTCATAGACTGAAAGATGGGGATACAAAGCATAACTTTGAAAAACCAT
>CALAWM010000116.1 GCA_937895315.1 uncultured Caryophanales bacterium
AACCGGAAAACCCCCGGAATGTTTCACGTGAAACATTCCGGGGGTTTCTTTATTCTTTACTTGTTTGTTCTAGAATTATATATGCTAATTCGTCAAATACTTCACAATAGGTGTCTGCCGAAAGTATAAATTCTCCGTCAATGTCAACCGCGTAATAGTAACCACAATCATAATGTCGGTATACTTTAAACGTTCCTAATTCACCGACGTATTTGTCTTGTAGACGTTTCATTATTGTTCACCCCCTTTACACCACATCAAGTAATTTCGTACAATTTCCCCTATTTCATTGTCTTGATAAAACACTTTGTCGGTCACGAAAAACGATGCAATTTTCTTTTCAAGCGGGGTTGTGGGTTTTGTTATTTTTCTTTTCCAATTGGGGCGGGGGTCATATTCCGGGGAATAAATCAATTCACTATCCGGGTTCTTCAATTCCGTTGTCTTCTGATGTATGTATGTGAACGTTAAATTTTCATGTTGTATAATTTCACATTGCAATAATTCCCCGTTAAACTGTATGAAATACATAAACAATATTTCTTTTGGGAGAAACTTAATCGGGCAATGTGGGTATACTGATATTTCCCATATACCATTTTTACCCGTTATCATTGCAAGTTTTGGGTTATCAAACGCAAAATAAACATCGGAAGGTTTACTTTTGTTCGGACTGTCCGCAAATTCAACGGCAACACGTAAACCGCTATCGCCATATTCGTATATGTCTATATCACCGGGGGTCATTTGCTTTATGTGAGTTATTCCCATTTCCACAAAATACGGGGAATATTGATTAATCGTGTTACCACACATAAAAATTATAACGTCGTTACGTTCACGTATGATTGTTGAAAGAACGTTCATAAATAATATAAATTCATCGGGTAAGTACATACTGCGCGTTAAAAATTCATCGAACATAACGGTTTTTATTTTCGGGTAGCTTGTAGATTTATCATGTTCCATTGCTGAAATGGCGAACGCAAAACAAAACGGTTCATCTTGTATCGTGCGTTTTCCGTCTTCATCAAATTTACACAAAAACCAACGGGACGCGTAATAATATACCCCCGACCATTCCCCGCCCGTTACCCTTGAAATCACCCCGGCGTTAACAAGATTATCAAACATTGTTGCCGCCCGTTTACCCTTAAAATCATCTTGCCAACGGCGAACAATCGCCATTTGATTCCCGGTTATTGCATAGTCTTCTAAACCGTGTTCGAGAACCGCAAATGTTTTGCCGTTGGAACGTTCACCAAAAATCATATTGTATTGCGCGTTTCGGGTCAAAATATTTTTTAAACTGTAATACTTCATTTTACCAAATGCCATTGTATGCCCTTCTTTCAATTTTCAAATTCTTGTATTCCACACAAATAGTCTGCGTATGCCGCCGATAGAGATAATGAATAATCTGCTTCTATAAGGTGTACACCACTATACTCATGATACGCGGCAATATTTCCTAAATAATCAGCCATAGTCCCGTTGATTTCATAATCAATATATGTGTGCGTATTTTTCCCGGTATATGCCGGGGGAATATAAAGGTTTTCAGAAAACGCGTCAAACACATCGGGGAACGTTTCCACCATATAAGGAACAGCAATATTTTTATTCAACCCGGACACCGTAATATTGACGTTGTATTCTCGACCGTCTGCAAGCGTCAAGGCGTGTTCTTTTTCTATCATGTATCTTTTCGCCCCCAACGTTTTAAAACGCGTGTACTCGCCCTCATACTCCCATATACCAAGTATTTTTTCGACCCCCTTTATTGTCTTCGGTTTATATGCGTCTTGACTTATGCCGTGAAACTTCATAGCGGCATTAAGTTTTTGAATCATACGGGCGTTATAGTCTTCGATATACTGTTTGTGGTTTTCAACATTTGTTCCCTTTACACTGTCCGTATCTGAATACACGTAATCTTCTTTAAACTCCCATATTGCGGTAAACAAATTTTTCCGGGCGTATGCCGTTACCCACACCCCCCACGGGTAAAACAGAAAACGACGTTTTGACTTGTTGTATTTTGCAATAGATTTTTCAATGTCTGCTTTTGTTTCTACCCATTCGTCACCGTTGTAAACTATATCATCACGGCAAATGTCGGTAACGGTCATTCCGTAACACGCGTTTATCATTTCTTTACTTTTTAAATATTCAATTTCTTTTCCCGTTACCCCCTTCAATGTCGTTTTATCCTCATATAATTTTAAAATTGCTTTTATAAATTCTGTTGGTAAATACCCCTTTTTATACCGTCTGAAATTACCGATTCGAATTT
>CALAWM010000117.1 GCA_937895315.1 uncultured Caryophanales bacterium
CTTTACCTCCTTAGCACTCACTCTTTGTGTCTGCTAAGATTATTATATATCATATTTGGCACTTGTCAATTAAGAGTGCTATATTTTAGTTTAAATTAATTTTACTAACCTTTAAAATCCGACTAATTTTGTCATCATTTGGTCGTAAAATAACATAGTGGGTTGCGTAACGTAAAACATCAACATATTCTTTTTTGTTGTAATGTTCAATAATCAGGGTGCGGATTACGTCAAAAGCGATTTCACTTGGAAATGGTTTTTCTTTACTATAAGCAAAAAGTTTTTTAATTTGACTTCTTGTTAATTCATATGGTTCTTTTTTATCAAGGGCTTTTAATACACTTGTAATTTCTTCGTTAAACCCAGCGGGTAAGGCATTTTCATCATAAACAATTGATTGATAATAAAAGGCATAAGCAAGATCAAACTTTCCTTCTAAGTATTGAGCATAACCTGCATAACGTAAGGCATTACTAATGTTTGGTAAACTATAGACGACTTGTAAATACCACATTGATAAACGCATTAAATCAGTTGATCTTTTATCATGTTTTAAGGCTTCGAGGATTTTTATAATGGCTTTGGGATTAAAAGGATTCCATTGGTGGGCTTTGGAATACATCCGGAAGGCATTATCGTAATCACGATTTGCTTCAAAAATAACCCCGCGGTAGTAATAAATATGGAAAAAGGGGAAAGTTACGAGAATTTCTTCAACATTTTGTTGGGAAAACTTCGTAAAGAGCGCTTTTTCAAAGTCATTAATAAAGTTAAATTGTGGTTTTTTAACGGCTTTTTGGTCTAAGACTTTGGCGTGATTATCACTATAACGAACAAGAGCATTACCAATTTCCGCGCGCCGACTTAAAGCAATTTTTTCTTCTTTTAAAATAAAAAGGGCAACTGGGACCATAAGTTCCGGATTAAGGCGAATTTCATTATGAATTTCTTTGACATCATTCCCTAAAAAAGTCGCCGCGAGGACGAGGAGTTCTGGTTCAGTTTCGTCACTTGTGAAATTTTCGACGATATATTTAAAAAGATTCGTGCGATCAAAGTCATTATCGCCGGTTAAGTTAATTCGGTTTAAGGTTCTTGCATTCATTTTCATACCTCTATCTTAGCAAAAATAGTGCCATTTCGCTACATTTATGAACGAAAAAGCGCCTATTTTGGTCAATATATTAATTACACTACAATTTATATTCGTTTAAATAATTTAAGGCTACTTGGTCGCGGCTTTTAAGAATTTTTCAAAAGCATTGATGCCGACTTCATCATCTTTAAAGCAAGCGGTGTTTTTAAGAACGTTAAAGCATACTTCAGTCATGTAATTACGGCTAAACTTTTCAAATTCACTTGACTTTGGAGCGGCGGCAAATAATTTAGCAATAAAGTCATGATGTTTTTGAATCTTTTCATGATCTTTAAGCATTTCTTCTTCTTTGACCCCTTTGGCGTATAACTCTTCAATGAGGGCAAATTCACTTTTAAGCCGGGCCGGTAAGATAAAGGTCCCCATTTGTTCAATAAGGCCAATTCCTTCTTTTTTAATGTGATGGTATTCAGGATGGGCGTGGAAGATTCCGGTTGGATACTTTTTATCAGTCCGGTTATTCCGTAAAACGATATACATAATGTATTTCCGTTTATTCTTCATGACAATTGGGGTAACGGCGGCGTGCCTTGTTTCGCCGGTCGCCGGGCTAATTCC
>CALAWM010000118.1 GCA_937895315.1 uncultured Caryophanales bacterium
ATTAACAACTCTTGCTAAATCGTGAATATACTTCTCCCGCTTTTCAACGATCAGGGCCGCTTCTTTAAGAAAGGAAGGATCAATTAAGTTTAGTAATTCTTCGTTTGCTTCTCTTTTTAAGGCGGCGTTACGCTCTTTGAGAAACTTTTCATACCGCGTCAAAGCGCCAAGATATATTTCATCCTGACGGACAATATTGGTATCAATGAACTTTCTTCTTTTCTGCGGACTATCATCGAAGAATAAGACGTCTTCTGGCTGGAAAGTTGTGCAACTTACATAACGGCTTAAATGTGACAACTTTGGTAATGTTTTTCCGTTCACCAACACCCTTTTACTTCGTTCTTTTAATTCAATTTGAATTTCAATGCGACTTGGAATGTGGATTGTGGCATTAATAATTGCCTTTTGTTGCCCTTGGCGAATTAAGTTTTTCGTGTCATTGGTCCGAAAACTTTTCGCAAACCCAAAGAGATCAATTGCTTCAACAACGTTTGTTTTACCGATGCCGTTATTGCCGATAATAACATTTAAGCCACTTGTAAAAATGGCTTGTAGTTTCGGATAATTGCGGAAGTCTAACAACTCAAGATTACTAATTAACATCTTCGACAATGGCGACTTTCTTGTTGTAAACAATTTTTTCGCCACCATAGAGCTTACGGCCGCGTCTTGTTTCAACAACACCATCAACCATTACTTCGCCGTTTTGTACAACAATTTTTGCGTGACCACCAGTGTCCACTAAATCATACTTTTTGAGAGCTTGTTGTAAAGTGATGTAGGCCTTTTCTTCCATAATTTTCCATTGCTCCTTAGGGCTATAGATGTATTATACCACATATCAAAAAAAGGGAATATAAATATTCCCTTATTTTTACACTTTTTCTTGCGTTTCTAGCGATGTTTTTTGGTGTTGTGAGAATCCACTCATAACGCCCGTAATTTTTCGCTTAAACTCCGTTAAACGGCTTAAGTTCTGATCGGCGTGACGATGAGAACGAGTGAATCATCTTCAGCGACACGGATACTAAATGGCTTATTACTACCATTGAAGCCGATGGTAACTTCTTCGGCTTGGGCGGCTTTGATGGCACTTGCTACCAGGACATAGTTGAATGAAATGTCAAGTGGTTCTCCGACATATTTACAAAGCGGAACTTCTTCTTTCGCGGTTTCGGCACTTAATGTGGAACGGGCGCTGATGACGACATTTTCTGGACTCATCGAGAGTTTAACGATGTTATCTTTTTCCGCAGCATATAAAATCGATACACGGTCCATTGCTTTTAAAAGTTCATTCGCATTGGCTTGCAAGAAACTTTGATAGGTCTTTGGAATAATACTTCTTGTTGGTGGATATTCACCGGCAACAAGACGAGATACGACTAAGGTGTTATCAAAAATGAAAGTCACTTTATTGGGTGAGGCGCTGATTTCCATTGTTTCAACGCCGACAAGGGATTCAAGAAGTTTGGCGATGTCGCCCATGATTCTAGCGCTGACGTTTGCAACAAAGGTGACGTTATCTCTTAAATTCACAACTTTGTTAGCAAGTCTTGCACTGTCAGTCGCAACGGCAGTCAACGTTCCTTTTTCTGCACTTAAGTTAAGAGCGGTTAAAATTGGCCGTTGTTCTTTTGTGCTGGCTGCGAAACTTGTTTGATCGACGAGCCGAATGAATTCTTTTGTGCTCATTTCAAACCCGGTGCCATTTTTCGTTAAATCAAGATCAGGATATTCCTTCGAATCAATCGCTCCTAAACGGTATTCGGTCCGGCCATCACTAATTTGGGCAATGGTCCGGTCGATAATTTCAACGCTTATTTCATTACCTTCCATTTTCCGAATTGATTCGTTTAATGTTTTACTGGAGATTAATGTTTCGCCAGGTAAGAACATCCGAATAACTTCGAGATCATTGACGCGCATTGGGATATGGGTTTTGATGGCTAATTCACTATTAGCGCCAAGTAAGGTTAAACCTGTTTCATCTAAGGTTAAATGGAGGTTGCTGTAAATGGGGATTGGCGACTTTGCTAACGTTGGTCTTGACGCAATGGCTAGACCTTTTAAAAATTGTTCACGATTGATTTTGAATTTCATTTTTAATATTTAATTCCTTTCTAATAACTAATGATAATAATAAGGGGTGTGGGAAGTGTGGATAACTAACGCTTTTCTACCTCTGTTGTCCATTTATTTTACCACAGAAGCATTTGCTTTATTACATAAAACTATTGTAAACGCTCTTTTATTTCATTAATTGCTTGGACAATTGCTGGATCGGTTTTCAACTGTTTTTCCACTTTTACGATGGCGTTAATCACAGTGCTGTGGTCTTTACCCCCAAAAGCTTTGCCAACCCGGACGAAGGGGAGGTCTAATATTTCTCTTGTTAGGTACATGGCAATGTGCCGAGCGAGGGCAACTTGACCAGTACGGTTTCTGCCGATTAAAAGGGCAGGGGTAAGGTTATAGTAATCCGCGACAACGTTAATGATTTTTGTTTCACTTAATTTGGTAACAGCGTCTTTGACATTGATCAATGATTGCACGGAATTTAAGGCCACTTCCATTGTGACGTGTTTAGTTGGCGCGATGCTAATAACATAGAATAATAAGCGATTTAATGCCCCTTCTAACTCCCGAACATTGCTATGGAAATTTTCGGCAAAAAAAGTAATAACTTCTTCATCAAAGTCATCGATTTCTAAGTTATTTAAGGCGATTTTTTTGCGTAGAATGTTCTTTCTTGTTTCTAAGTCAGGAGCGGTGATGTTGATTTGTAAACCGCTATTAAAACGGGTAACTAACCGATCTTCAATTCCTTGTAATTCACTTGGGTGACGGTCACTCGTTAACACAATTTGTTTGCCGGCATTAACTAACAAGTTAAAAAGGTGGAAAAACGTTTCACTAGTTGAGGGTTTGTTCGCTAAAAATTGCACGTCATCAATAAGTAAAACATCTAATGTGCGGAAGAAATCTTTAAGTGATTCTCCAGGATTTTCTTTTACATAACGAATGTATTCTTCGGTGAATTCATCGGCGGTTACATATAAAACTTTGAAGTTAGGGTTATTTTGTTTTACGTGATTGCCAACAGCGTGTAAAAGGTGTGTTTTTCCTAAGCCCGAAGCACTAAAAAGAAATAAAGGATTATAGAGTCTTCCGGGTGAGTTAGCGACAACAATTGCTGCTTGATAAGCTTGTAAATTGCTATTTTGGCCAACCACGAAATTATCAAAGGTTAAATTAGGATTAACTTTGGCGTTTTTAAAGAACACTTCTTTCTTATCAGGAATAATAACTCCCACGCGCGAGATTTCACTTTTTTCAATAAAATTAATGGTGTAATTTGATTGGGTGATTTCGCCAACCGTTTGTTCAATGACATCGCGGTAGGTGGTGTTAAGCATTGATTTTGCTAAACTCGAGTTAGCGATAACGGTAATAATGTCATTATTAATCGAATGGATGTATGTGTCGGGGAAGAATGCACTATACACATGACGATCAGGGAGTCGATCTTGCAGTTTAGCAAGGGTGCGGTCCCAGATTTGGGTAATTTCTGAAATTGTCCTACTCATAAACTAAATGCCTCACATTTCTAGT
>CALAWM010000119.1 GCA_937895315.1 uncultured Caryophanales bacterium
AAAACGACATCATGATTTCCCAAGTTGTGAACTTAAATCAATCATTAGAAAAATTAAAAAAAGCCGGCTTTTGGATTGTCAGTACTGATTTAAAAGCCACGAAGCATGTCGCGGATCTAAATTATGACTTTAAGACAGCGGTAATTGTTGGAAATGAAGAAAAAGGGGTGTCTCCACTTTTAACAAAAAGCGCGGACTTTGTGGTCAAGATTCCAATGCTTGGTAAGACTAATTCACTTAACGTCAGTGTTGCGACGGGAATTATTCTTGCACTAATTCGTCAAAAACAATTGTAATTATTATTAAAGATTAGAAAGGTTCCGTTTCTATGAGATTACACAAATTCATTTCGAATGAACAGGCTTTTCGCGCACTTGTTGCTGGAAACAAGGAGGCCAAATATATATTACTCGCGAATTTTGATCACTACATTAAGGCGAAAGCCGGCCAACACATAATTACCAATGTTGACCACGGTCTTGATTTTAATGAACTAGTTTTAGTAGGAAAAAGTGCACTTACAAATGCGATTCATACTTACCGCGGAAATGTCGAATCGTTTGCATCCTATGCGACGGTTGTTATTCAAAACGCCATGGCAAATTATATGAAACAATACCGGAGTCCGACCGCCCGGATAACCCGGTTTGGCATCAGTCTTGATGACTATCTTTTTGATGACAATATGACGCTTCTCGTATCAGATTCAATCGCTGAAGTGCAAAATCCTGATGACCTAGGATTTTATGAAGCAACGAGCATTGGGTATTTTGAAGACCTTTTACCAATTGGTCTTGAAAAAGAAGAAATCATTGTTATCCGTGAGAAACTTTTAGGATTTAGTTATCAAGAAATTCAAAAGAAACTAAATATGCCAAAGCGAAAACTTGACACTTTAATTTGTAAAATCAAAGATAAATTCAAACGTAAGAAATAGATTATTCCCATGACTCGTTCTTGACTATAAAATAACAATGTGTTATTATTCCTTTACTAGGCTATGAAAAGGAGTATAATGTATGCGGAAAAAGGTTCTTTTAATATGTGAGATTTGCCTCTCCCGAAACTACAACACATCGGTGAATAAGGCGACGCAAACCGAACGCTTCCAAATCAAAAAGTATTGTCCAAAATGTAACAAAATGACGTTGCATAAGGAAAGCCGCTAGGAGAGATTTATGGGATTAAGAAAATATTCAGGTGAAGTTGTTAAAGAAGCAAAAAGAGTACGTTGGCCAAAACGTGAAGTGCTCTTTTCAACAATCGTTGTCGTATTAGTTATTGTCCTTTTTGCATCCTTAGTATTATTTGTCGAAGACCTTGCAGTTGGTAAACTCTTAGGAGAAATTGAACGGGTCTTCCAAGGATTTAAAGGGTAGGTAAAAAATGGAAAACAAAGATAAAACATTACAAGTAAAATGGTATGTTGCCTCGACACAATCAGGGCAAGAAAATACCGTCCGTAATAACATTTTAAAACGGCTTGAAAGCAGTGAAAAAGCTGAAACCGTTTTACGGCTCATCGTTGCCGAAATTGAAGAAGAAGTTTTAAATGCCAAAAATGAAACCGTCATTAAAAAACGTAACTTATATCCAGGATATATTTTCCTTGAAATGGAAATGAGTGATGAAATGTGGTTCTTAATTCGGAACACCCCTGGTGTCACCGGCTTTATTGGATCAAGTGGTCGTGGGGCAAAACCATTCCCGGTTGATTATGAAGATATCGAACCAATCTTAAAACGGCTTGGTTACGTTGATAAGAAGATGTATGAACGTTATAAAATTAACGACTATGTCCGCATTATTGATGGACCATTCGTTGGCACTGAAGGCCAAATTATTGAAATCGATAAAGAGACCGGAACCGTCAAAATTGAAACGACATTCTTTGGTCGGGTCTCGGTTACTGAAATCAATTTCGCGCTTATTGAAAAAGTCGTTTTCTAAAGAAAGCCAAAAATTTACAAGCATAAAACTCCCACGAAACTGGGAGTTTTTCTTATATTCTGGGCACTTTAAAGACCATAAAATCACTTTTATTACATAAAATATTCAAAATCACCAATATATGCTTGTCAGAAATCAATATTTTGGTATAATCATATGCGTAATGCTCGCAAAGCGCGAAGGCATTATACGCTCGTGGGAGGAAGTGCGATCTTCCCCTTACCACAGCACGGACATCTAATTATCGAAGGAGGAAAGTCACGTGAGTAAAAAAATCGCTAAAGTCGTAAAACTCGAACTTATCGGTGGTGAAGCTAAACCAGGCCCAAAACTTGCATCTGTTGGTGTTGTCATGCCAAAGTTTTGTACTGATTTCAATGCCCAAACAGCAGATCGCCGCGGTGAAGTCGTTCCAGTTATTATTACGGCATATGAAGATAAATCACACAGTTTTATCTTAAGAACAACCCCAACCAGCATTCTTTTAAGAAGAGCCGCTGGCAATCTTGGTAAAGGTTCAGACAATCCAAAAGCTAAAAAAGTTGGCAAAATTACCCAAGCTCAACTTAAAGAAATTGCTGAATACAAATTACCAGACCTCAATGCTAATGACGTCGAAGCCGCAATGAAAATCGTTGAAGGCACCGCACGCAATATGGGCATTGAAGTCGAAAAATAGTGGAAGAGAACCCACTCGTTAACACCACAAAGGAGGAACTATGAAAAGAGGGAAAAAATATAGTGCAGTTGCAAAGTTAATCGATAATGAAAAACTTTATACGATTGAAGAAGCAGTTGCCCTTGTCAAACAAACATCAACTACTAAGTTTGATGCAACCGTCGACGTGTCATTTCGCTTAAATGTCGATCCACGTCAAGCTGACCAACAAATTCGTGGCACCTTAGTGCTACCACATGGAAACGGTAAAGAAAAAACTGTCTTAGTTATTACCAATAGTCCAGAAGTAGCCTTACAAGCAGGCGCTGAATTTGCCGGCGGCAAAGAAATGATTGATAAAATCAAAAACGAAAACTGGTTTGGTTATGACGTAATCGTCGCCACCCCAGACATGATGGGTGAACTCGGGAGAATGGGTAAAATTCTCGGGCCAAAAGGCTTAATGCCAAACCCAAAAACCGGTACTGTCACCACTGATGTCGCCAAAGCCATCCATGAAATCAAGGCTGGTAAAGTCGAATATCGGGTTGACCGGGAAGCTAACATGCACGTATCCGTCGGACGCGTGAGCTTCAGTGACGAAAAACTCATTGATAACCTTAACGCCTTAACGGAACGTATTGTGAAAGTCCGTCCAGCTGCAGTTAAAGGTACGTTTATCAAAAACGCCGTGATCCACACGACAATGGGTCCATCGATTCGCATTACATTCGCGGGTCGCTAATCCTTAATCGCTATCAATAACCTAAGAAAACAACGGCCGATGAGCTTAATAATGTTGTCGAGGTCAAGAAAATAAAATTTAAAATTATGTCCTTGTGGGATTATTGAAGCCTCAATCACAAAGTACAAGGGAAGGAGGAAGAACACATGAATCACAATAATATCATCGCTAAAGAAGCAATTGTCAACGAAGTATATGAACTTGCTAATGATAATGCTGCGGTTATCGTCTTTGAATACCACGGCTTAAGTGTTGCTAAAATTA
>CALAWM010000120.1 GCA_937895315.1 uncultured Caryophanales bacterium
ATTATTCGTGGTATTTAACACTTCTTTAATCCGCTCAGATGAGGCAATGGTCCGACTAAACATGATTAAAAGTTGGGCAAGCATTAAAAGGGCATTTAAAAGTTGCAATACATAGGTTAGTAATCCGGTTATTTCCCCGACCTTAGCTTCACCGGTATTAATAAGATTTCCGCCAATATATAAAAGACCAACCATCGTCGCATATAATCCTAATTGCATGAAAGGATTATTTAAAGAGACAGTCATGAAGGCGCGACTCGCCACTTTCCGATATTCATTATTGATCTCTTTGAATTTTTTGATTTCTTTTTCTTCGGTAACATAGGCTTTTACAACCCTGATTGCTTGGAAGTTTTCTTGTAAGGTCCGATTTAAATCATCAAAGCGCCGTTGCATTCTTTCATAAAGGGGACGGACACTAACGACAATTAGAAACATTAAAAAGGCTACGACAGGAAGGGTAAAAAGAAAGATGACTGACATCAAAGGATTAAGGGCGTAACTTAAAACTAACACCATCGCAATCATAAACGGAGCACGGAATAAGCCGCGCATCCCAGTAATAATGGCATTTTGAATCGTATAAGTATCGTTTGTAATACGAGTAATTAAGGAAGATACCGCGAATTCACTTCGTTTTTCAAGATCAAGTTCTTGTAATTTTTTAAATTGTTGGCGGCGAAGTTCGGCACCATAACCAATACCCATCCTTGCGATAAAACGGACGCCGATTATCCCGACTAAAAAAGAAAGGCCGGCACTTAAAATCATCATGGCTCCCCAAAAATAAATATAGTTTAAATCATTATTTTCAATCCCTACATCGACAATCTGCGAGAACATAAAGGGGACAAGCGTTTCTAATACCGTTTCAAGCATTATAAAAAAGATGGCAAGTACCATATCTTTCCACACAACTTTATAAAAACGAAATAGTCCTTTTTTCATAGGGTTATTATGCCATTAAAAATGGCAAATAACAAAAAATAGGTTTTATTTAAGTAATTAAGCGATTTTTCCGTAAGCGAATACGACCAAAAAACCAAAGATACTTATTTTGCTTTAAATAACGAATTAAACGTTTGGCATCTTCATAACCTTGTTCATAATAATTAGCGATTTTCGCGGGACTAAAGTCTAAAGATGTCTTGGCAAAAGAGCCAAAATCTTCAAGCGGCGTGAAATTAATATGGAGGACATTTGGAATGACTTCGGTTGGTAAACTTTTGACACTTAACCCAATCGACAAAATGATATTGACTCCTTCATTAAGTAACGGGTCAAGTGGGAAATTATCAACCATACCCCCGTCGACATATTTTGTGCCTTCAAACTCTTTTTTGCCAAAGACAAAAGGGATGGCGGCACTGGCAAGTGTAGCGCCTAACGGGTCACTTGTCTCATTAAGAAAAATAACATCTTTTACATAGTTTTTGCGGCTTAACGTTGCAAAAAAGCCTTTATTGGGTACTTCCGCCAAGGTAACATAGCCTTTAATCTTACTTTTCTTAAAAGCCTTTTCGTTAAAATATGGTTTGATTTTTTCCACAATTCCGTCGGTATTATATAAGCCAATGCTAAAGGTTTCGCGCCACTTATTTTTGCCGTATATGATGTCGTTATTAAATTCATTCCATATTAAACCAAGGCGGGTTATATTAATTTTATTCATTAATAGAAAACCATTGATCGCCCCAATTGAGGTCCCACTAAAGTAACGGACGTGCCTTAATAATTTATGTTCTTCAAGCGCTTTTAAAACCCCGACTTGATATGCCCCTTTCGCCCCGCCGCCACCTAAGACTAAACCAATCTTTTTCATCATTATTTCTTCCGAATATAATCAAGCGCGACTAACTCTGCAAAGGTTTTTGGTTCGGGAATGTAATTTTGCTCACTTAATTCTTCTTTTACTTTAATACCTTGTTTTTCCATTAGTAAAATAATAGCTTCTTTGGCTCTTTTAACCCCAGTATTGCCACTTACTCTAATTAAAGAGGGCGTTCTTTGGTGTTCTTTCATCGCACTTAAATCTTGCGTTTTAATATTAATCTTGGCGATATCTTCTTTATCTAAGGCCAAGTAGATACGTAATACATTACTTATAATCCGGAATTTAATAACCGTTTTTCCTAAATATATAAAGCGTTCTTCTTTAAAAGTAATACTTGCGCTTATCCCTTCATAAGTCATGATTAGTTTTTTAATTTCGTTATAACGTTCTTGACTTGCTTCTGGGGCAACATGGAGATGAGCAAAGTAACTATAACTATATTGAATGGCGGCGTATTCAACACTTCCTTCATTCGTCGTTATGCTTTCTTCGGGTATAGCGTTTTCTTCTTCGCCACTATAATCAGTTTGCTTAGCGTGATTATTACTTTCTTGAACTGCTTCATCATCTTTTTGGGGAAGTTTTAAAGTCCGTTCTTCGCTTCGCATTTTTTCTTGACTACGTTTTTTCTTCTTCGTAAAAAGCACGTAACCTAATATTGCTAAAGCAAGGAAACTAAAAAAGAGGATTAATACAGCGGTTTCGGATTGAAGAAATTCCATAATCTGATTCATAATGTCTCCTCACTTCCCTAATAAAAAGTACAATTACTTTCTAATTGTACTGATTATGCCGCGATTTTTCAATAACCCTTACTGCAAGAGACTCGCTTTTAAAGTATTTATCTCCTCATTCGTTAAACCTATATGTTCTAAATACTTTAGACTTCCGCCATATTTATCATTTAAGTGTTTGATGGCTTTTTCAATATATTCGGGTTTAGACCATGTAAAGCGGATCCATTCCTCTTTCATAAATTTATAGCCCGGACGATGGCGGTTATGTTCATAAGACTCGCTATAATTATCAACAATTACTTGATGAGGGACATTAATTAATGAAAGCATCAACATAACAATAATGCCGGTTCGATCTTTGCCGGCCGTACAATGAAAATAAATCCCTTCATCTTTATGATTAATAAAGATTTTAAATACTTCTTTGATCTTTGCTTGCGAATCATCTAGTAAATCAATGTAAAGGTCACTTAAATCGGCGTAACCTTTTTCGCGCATTTGCCAAAATTCCCCCATCATATCAACGTGATAATATTTTGTATCTTCATAATCACGTAAGGGGCTTGGGGACTTGGTTATTTCATTTGTGTAACGGAGGTCGACAATTACTCTTGTTCCTAAATTATAAAAATGGGCTTTTTCTTCATCATTTAAAGACCCTTTTGCACTTCCCCTTATATATTTATATTTTTTTGTAACTTCACCGTTTAGGGTTTTTATATCTCCTAAATGGCGCACATTATATAAGTTTTCTAAGATAAAGACATTATTTTTTTCTTGAACCATAGTTACCTCCCAAATTACGTTTATTCTATCATAAAAAAAGGCCACTATGTTCATAGTGACCTATTTCTTGAATCAATTTATATTGTCACAATTGTATCGGTTAAGACTTGTACTTGCCAATAGCCAATTGTGTTATAGGCATAAGCGGCAAAATAGTAACCAATCTTAATTTTCGTGGCGGCTGGACCATCAACATAATCATTAAACGGACAATTGGCCCAATCCGTTTCTGTCCATAACCGAACTGAATTATCATTATTAACAAACATGGCTTTGGCACTTATCGCTCCGGTATCCGTAGCATAAAATGTTTCTTTTGCAGTGTCTTCAAGCACAACATAATGCATTCCGTCTTTCGCATAGTAATTAGCGTAACCTTCAGTGTAAAAAAGTTTCACCATTTGATCAGCATATTGCATGTTCGCATTTAAAGCGCTTGGTTT
>CALAWM010000121.1 GCA_937895315.1 uncultured Caryophanales bacterium
TTGGATTTAAGGCAAGTAAAGTTGGAATTGAACCGCTATGATCGGGTTCGGTATGTTGGGTAACAAAATACTTGATATCTTTAACATCCACTAAGGATTTAATATTTTCAAGCCATTCATTAGTAAATGGTTCCTTAACTCCATCAATAATTGTGATACCACCTTCTTCCATAATCAAATAACTGTTGTAGGTTGTACCTTGTTTTGTTTCCATCATAATATCGAAAACACGTAATTCTGGGTCTTTAACACCAATTGAATAAACATTATTTTTAACTTTAAAAACTGACATATTAAAAATCTCCTTCTTTAATTAATCTATCACAATTTGCCCGATCTTCTTTAATCTTTGCAATTAAAGATTCTAAAGTTGGCAACTTTTCTTCGGGTCTTAAAAATTTAATAAAACGAACATTTAATGCTTTATGGTAAATATCTTTATCAAAGTCAAAAATGTTAACTTCTAACAAAGGAAGATTAACTTCATTAACAGTTGGGTGATAACCAAGGCTTGCCATCCCAAAGTAATCTTGTCCTTCAAATGTTACGCCTACAAAATAAACGCCATGTCTTGGTAAAAAGTAATTGGGATCTAGCGCAATATTTGCAGTCGGGAACCCTAGTTTATTACCTAACCCAAAACCTTTGGTCACTAATCCGGTTAAAGAGTAATAATATCCTAGCATTTCCTTGGCGGCTTTTCACGACTTTTGTGTGAAATTTCGATTTACCAATTTCAACAAGATCGGCATGCGTTCCCTTTGCTTTATAACCAAAGCGGAAATCATCGCCGATCACAACTGATGAAGGATGGAAGGCAAATAGAATTTTATCGATAAATTCTTCGGCCGGTAAATGTAATAAATCTTTACCTAAATTTAAAAGATAAACAGCATTTACACCCATTTCCTTAAACATTCTAATCCGATCGTCGAGCGTAGTAATAACACCGCTTTTTTGATGTTCTTTGGTAATTTCTTTGTTAGTATAAATCAATAAGATAGCAATATTCCCATGTAGTTTCTTCGCTTCTAAAAGTAATAACTGGTGGCCTTTATGAAGTCCATCAAATGTACCAAGTACAAGAGCAGTCGGCGCTTCAAATGACTCAATATGTTTTATATCAATATGCTTTACTACCATAGGTTAAAACCTCTAAATGGTACGTAATCTGGACCATTTTTGCGGCAAAGAGCGTGCAAAACGCCGTTATTATCGACAACTTGAATGATTTCAGCAGTAGAATTAACGGTAATTTTGCGTCCATTACGGACATCATTGATTGCAATATCATCCACTTTATAGATTGGAAAATTAGATAATGCAGCACTAGGAGAGATGAGATCATCAAGCGTTAATTCATCAATTGTTTTAGCATTTTTAACACTAAGTTTCCCTTGTTTTGTTCTTGTTAAGACAACGGTTGAAGCATGGGTTCCTAACTTATTTGCAATGTCTTCGCCAAGCGTGCGAATATATGTACCTTTACTAACAGAAACTTCAATTTCAATATAGGGATGGATATAGGAAATCAAGCGAATATGGTGAATCATTACTTGGCGTGATGGAACCTCAATTTCTTCACCCGCATGGGCATATTCATATAGTCTTTTTCCGTCAACTCGAATCGCGCTAGTTAGAGGTGGAATTTGGGTAATTTCACCAACGAATGAATCTAACGTTTCACGTATTAATGACTCTTTAAATTCTGGAATAATCTTTTCTTCAATAATTTCCCCTTCTGGGTCAAGTGTTGATGTTAATAATCCAAGTTTAAAAACAGCGACATAAGTTTTGGTATCATCTTCTAAAAATGGTAAAACTTTTGTCCCTTCATTAAGAGCAATAATTAATAGTCCAGTCGCAAAAGGATCTAAAGTTCCTAAATGACCTACTTTTTTAACTCCAAATTTCGCGCCGATTAGATTACTTACCTTCCGGCTCGTCATTCCTGGTTCTTTGTTTACTAATAAAATACCACTATTAATTGTTCTCATGTGCTTTTATATTATAATATAAACCGGTAGGATTAGACAATGAAACATTTTCGAGAATTATTAGCAAAAATAAAACGGGCAGATGAAATGTTCAACCTCATTAACGATGGCGACCGAATTGTCATTGGTATCAGCGGAGGAAAAGACTCAATTGTCCTTTTTGAAGCAATGATGACATATAAGCAATATGCTAAAAAGGAATTTACTCTTTTGCCGGTCATCCTTAACCTTGGCTTTGAACGCTTTGATGCAACCACTTATCTTGAACATTTTCATAATCGTGGTTATGACTTATATGTAAGTGATGCGAGTAACGTTGCTAAAATCCTTGAAATTCAAAAAGAAAAGCAAAATTTACTAAAACTTCCATGTTCAATTTGTTCAAAAATGAAGAAAGCAGCAATCAATAGTGTTGCTAAATCGCTAAATGCTAATAAAGTTGCCTTTGCCCACCATATTGATGATGCCCTTGAAACTTTAGTAATGAACATGATCAGCGGAGGACGCTTTGCAACTTTCCAACCAAAGATGCATCTAGAACGCGCGAATATTACCTTTATCCGCCCGCTTTTACTCGTCGATGAAGATTTAGTCATCAACGTCCAACAAGACTTAAATTTACCACTTTTGGAATATACTTGCCCAAACAACAAGAAAACACGCCGCGAAGACATAAAACAGTTATTAAACGGAATGGTACTTATGAAAGCGCCAAGAAGAATTTTCAATTGATGATGATTAACGATAATGAATTTAAGTTATGGTTCGATGCTTTTGAAAAAGACTTTGGTAACGGGCTTACTTTAGTAAAAGTTAATACCCCTGCCCAATTTAATGATGCAATGTATATTCGTGTCAAAGTATTCATTGAAGAACAAAAAATTAAGGTTGAAGATGAATACGACATAAATGAATTAGATTATACAAGTTTTGTCTTATATAAAAATGGTGAAAAAGTTGCGACCTTACGTTATAAGATCGATAAAGTTAAACGGATGGCCACCATCGGGCGAATCGCGGTCCTTAAAGAATATCGGGGACAAGGGTATGCTAAACTGATGATAAATTATGTCGAGGAACTTTTAACCTTTAAATACCGTCCGCTTACCATTACCATCGGCGGACAACATCATTTAAAAGCATACTATGAAAGTTTAGGTTATATTGTTGAGGGCGAGCCTTATTATGACGCCGATATCCTTCATTACCACCTCATTAAAGAAATAAAATAAAAAGGGACGAATTGTCCCTTATTTTTTTGTGCGTTTCAAGATTTCTTCAATCTTGTGGGCTTTTTCAAGCGTATCATCGTATATAAAGCGTAATTCCGGCATTTTCCGAATTTGCATTTTTTGCGCAATTTCGTGGCGAATAAAGCCTGCGGCATTACTTAAGATATCCATTTTCGGTTTAATATCACCGTCACCCAAGAAACTAATATAGACTTTGGCATAACTATAGTCATTGGTGATTTCTACCGCCGTAACGGTCGCTAAACCAAGGGACGGATCATGAACCTTAAAACTAATTATTTCACTAATGTAACGAAGCATTAATGATTTATTACGACTCTTACCATGTTTAGCCATTTTTCACCTCGACCATTTCAAAGCCTTCAATGATATCGCCTTCTTTAATGTCGTTGTAATTTAAAAGCGTCATTCCGCACTCAAATCCAGCGCGACTTTCTTTAACATCATTCTTAACTTGTTTCATTGTGGCAATCTTACCTTCGTAAATAATGACACCATCACGGAGTAAGCGGGCGCTTTGATCACGTTTTAAAACACCACTTAAGACCATTGAGCCAGCAATTGTGCCAACCTTTGAAGCGTGCCAAATGGCGCGAACTTCGGCTTGACCAGTTACTTTCTCTTCAAATTCTGGCTTAAGTAATCCTTTAAGGGCGGCTTCAGTTTGTTCTAATAATGCATATATAATGCGGTGTAAATGAATTTCAACTTTGTTCCGTTCTGCTAAATCGCGAACTTGGGTTGATGGTCGAATATTAAAGCCAAAGATAATGGCATTACTCGCTGAGGCAAGTAAGACGTCACTTTCGGTAATTTGCCCAGCACTTGCCCGGATTACATTTAATTTAATGCCTTGAACATTAATTTTTTCTAAACTGGAGCGGACTGCTTCGGCCGAACCACTGTTG
Source organism: uncultured Caryophanales bacterium (assembly GCA_937895315.1). Taxonomy (GTDB): domain Bacteria; phylum Bacillota_I; class Bacilli_A; order RFN20; family CAG-826; genus UBA1361. The sequence goes on from CALAWM010000121.1 coordinate 4,159, forward strand.
TCAGCTTTAATGATGACATTTAAGACAATAAGTTCGCCATCACTTACTTTTTGGTGTAAATCGCTAAGTTTAAGTCCTTCGCTACTACCACGCATGACGTCAATTTTGGCTTGTTTACGTTTAAACGCTAATTCTTTTGCTTCTTTTTCGGTTTCAAAAGCGATAAAGTTATCGCCAGCTTCTGGAACCTCATCAAGACCGATAATACTAACTGGGGTGGCTGGTCCAGCTTGTTTTAATACTTTGTTATTTTCATTGCTCATCCGGCGGATTTTACCAAAACTTGCGCCAGCGACAATGAAGTCTTTACTAAGTAAAGTGCCATTTTCAATGAGTAAACTGGCTTTTGGTCCTTCACCCCGTTCAAGTTTTGCTTCAAGGACGGTACCGTAAGCATAACGGTGGGGATTAGCTTTTAATTCCAGCATTTCACTTGTTACTAAGATGGCATCAAGTAATTCTTCAATGCCGGTTCCTTTTTTAGCACTGACCCCTTGGAAAATAATGTCACCACCAAATTCTTCGGCAATAACGTTATGGGCTAGTAATTCATTTTTAACTTTATTAACATCGGCGCCAAGTTTATCAATTTTATTAACGGCGACAATAATTGGGACATTGGCGGCACGCGCATGGTCAATCGCCTCAATTGTTTGCGGCATGACGCCGTCATCCGCGGCAACGACTAAAATAACAATATCAGTTACTTTGGTCCCCCGACTCCGCATCGCCGTAAAGGCTTCGTGTCCAGGAGTATCAATAAAGGTAATCTTTTTACCGTGAATTTCTTTTTGATATGCCCCAATTGCTTGGGTGATAAAACCGGCTTCTCCACCGGCGACATTCGAACTACGAATCGTGTCAATAAGTGTTGTTTTTCCGTGATCAACGTGCCCCATAATTGTCACAACTGGCGGACGGGGTTTTAAGTCTTTTGGCGGATCAATGACTGCTGAAAGATTAACGTCAAGGACATCACCGCTTTCTTCAATTAATTCAAAGTCATAGTTAAAGTCGAGACATAACTCGGCAATTGTATCGGTGTTAAGGATATTATTTATGGTAACCATCTGTTTTTTCATAAAGAGGTTTTTAATAATTTGCGCTTCCGATAATTTTAAAAGTTTCGCTAAATCACTTACTTTAAGTGGGCCTTGGTAAATTAGTTTCTTCCCTTCTGTGTAGGGACCACTACTTTTTTTACTTTGGGCACTAAGATTGCTTATGCGTCTAATTTCACTCATAAGGATCACCTTCTTTCATTAGATTTGCGATTTTCTTGGCACTTTCTTTGCTTGTAATCGTTAATACTTTTACATTTTTGCCAGGATATAAACTAGTTACGATGTTCGCAGGGACATCATAATAATTAAGGTTGTGGTTTTTAAGAAAGGTCATAACCCCTTCTCTACTTTGGTCACTAATTGATTCATGAATTAAGACAAGATGAATCTTCGCTAAGTTTGATACAGTTAAGTAATCACTTCCGAGTTTAATGACACCACTTCGTTTAATGAGGTGCAGGAAGGAATTAAGTCGTTCCTTATTCACTCACTAACTCCAAGAGTTCAAGGTAGAGGCTCTCGGGAATTTCAACTTCAAGCGCTCTGCCAAATGAATTCTTCTTTTTGGCTTGTAAAATCGCTTCTTTTCGACGAACGACATACGCGCCGCGACCGTTTAAACGACCACTTTTATCAATTACGACTTCGCCAATTGGAGTTCTAACCACACGGATAAGCGCCTTTTTTTCATGGCTCTCACCGGTAACAATGCATTTGCGGATTACTACTTTTTTCATGGGTTTTTCCTACAATTTTCTTATTCGTAATATTCATCAAAGTCTTCGTAATCGATATCATCTTCTTCAAAGACTTCTTGATTTTGTTCTTCAAGTTCCCGTAATTCTTCTTCCGTATAAATATCCATTTTTGGACCACTGACCGTTGGTTCAACGACTTCTGGTTGTGGTTTAACTTCAGGTTTACGTTTTCTTTCTTCACGTTTGGCTTGCGCTTTTTCTTTGGCTTCTTCTTTTTCTTTTTCTTTAGCAAGTTCGGCTTCTAAATCGGCAAGTGAAATTGTTGTTTTAACTTGTTGGACAACTGGTTCTGGTGCTTTTGGTGTAATAACCGGTTCAACAGTATCTTCCGCAGTTTCAACATAATCATCTTTATAAACAAGGGTGTCTTCGTCACTCATCGCGTTAACTTCGTCTTCTAAAAGTTGTTTTTGTTCAGCGACGCGTTGGGCGACTTCTTCACTACGGGCAATTTCTTTTAAGAGTCTTTCTCTAGTCCGTTCTTGTTCGGCTAAACGTTCTTCGTATTCAATATCGGCTTTGGTTTGGAAGGTTAAGCCTTGTTCCATTGCTTCATGAACGTCAAAGATTGAGATGTTATATCCGGTAAGTTTAGCAGCTAAACGGATATTGGCGCCGCGATGACCAAAGGCTTTTCCTTTTTCATCTTCGGCAAAAATAACTTTGGCATTTTTTTCTTCAGTATCGATTTTAATACCAAGCGGTACGGCAGGACGGAAGGCTTCAAAGATATAAATCGCCGGGTTTTTGGACCACGGAATAATATCAATTTTTTCTTTACGCCCATCAGGACCAAGTTCAGCAGTAATCTTTTGAATACGACTGGCATTAGGACCAATACAGCTTCCGACTGGATCAACATTTGGATCAAGACTTTCCACGGCAACTTTGACTCTTTCCCCTTCTTCACGAACGATATCATGAATGACGATCGTGCCATCATAAATTTCATGGACTTCTCTTTCCATGAGTCTTTTTACAAAGTTCGGGTGACTACGGCTAATGACGATACTCGCCCCTTTGGCGCCACTTACCACATCCACGATGTAGAAATTTAATTCTTGACCGTTTCGTAAGATTTCCCCAGGAATCGCTTGTTTACCGCGTTCATCAAAGAAAACGTTGGTAATTCCTAAAAGATTGATATAGGTTGTTTTTTCATTTTTTTCAACTGTCCCTTTAACGAGTTCACCAATTTTATCTTTGAAGAGATTAAAGAGTTGTTCTTTTTCTAATTCAATAAGTTGATGACGGAAGTTTTGCGCGACATTGCTTGATGTTTTGGTTGAAAAGTTTGAAAGAAAACCGCGTTCAACGACGACATTATCGCCGACTTCAGCCATAGCGTCGAAGGCATGGGCTTCTTCAAGACTAATTTCTAGGGCATCATCTTCAATGTCTTCATCACGCGCAACGACTACTTTTAAGAGTCGTGCTTCAAAGTCGAGCATTTCTTCATTAATGACGACTTCAACATGAACATCATCGCCTCCTCTTTGTCTTGCGTAAACATTACGGACGGCTTTTTTAAAGACGTCGATGACGATTTCTTCTTTTAAATTGTGCTTTTCGGCAACTTCTTTAAAAGTTTCCATCATTCCTTCATAACGTTTTTCTTTTAGTTTTTGTGCTGATTTTGTTATTCTTGCCATTTTATTAATAATCCTTTTTAAAATTTAATTGCTCTTTTTATTAGTTTAATATCACTGAGGGAATAATTTACTTTTTTAAGTTTTCCCCGTTCGTTGATTGTTAGCATGATTGTATCTTCATTCACGCTACTTAAGGTCCCTTTCATGTGCGGCTGCCCTTTTACGCCGTCTTTCATTGTTATTTCAATATATGTTTCTACATAATCTTTTAACTCATGAACACTTATTTCTTTTTCGGCCCCGGTGGTCGTTACATCCAGAATAAAGGCATTTTCTTCGGTGTCTTCATCAAGTATGGTATCGATTGCTTCACTGATTGTGACAATTTCATCAAGACTGACCGTATGATGATACTTATCAACAATGACTCGTAAATAACGATCTTTACCTTCGTTAACGAATTTCATACTCATTAAGCGGTATCCTTTTTCCTTTAAGATTTTTTCAACCTCAGGTGTTAGTAAATTTAAATCCATAGTCCTCCCAGTAAAATAAAGAGTGGGCGTACCCACTCCAGAGAATTTGAAGTTTACTTTGTAAATTATATTTACTGCATTATAATAGTCCATTTACTTGGATTATGCAAGTGATTAATACTATTCCTTATCTTTTTAAAAGATATCTATCATTCATTGCGCTTAATTTTGCCAATT
>CALAWM010000122.1 GCA_937895315.1 uncultured Caryophanales bacterium
CTTGATAAGCATAATTTAAGCGAATAATGTTTGTTTGTTGAATGGGATCGGCAACCGGGACTGCTTTTGCAAGTTCTTTCATAAAAGGAGAACTAACCAAAAAGGCGGTTCTTTTACGAATAAGCGCAAGTCTTTCTAGTAAATCATTATTACTTTGCCGGGCACCTTCATCATCACTTGGCACACTCATTTTGATTTTTCCTTCAAATTCAAAGAGGGTATCGCCAATTTGTACTTCTTTTTTAATGTTAATTTGATCACTATTTTTCGTATCGCCGTGTTCTTGAATATATTTGTAACGTAATTCAATAAAGACTTGGAGACGTTTAACCAAGGTCATAATAAACCGGTTTTCGTAAATCTTTAAATCATCATCAACATAAACATTTAATACTTTTTTAGGAACAATCCGCCCCCCATCAAGTACTTCGCTGATGTGTTGGACGTTTTGTGCCATGAACTTAACCGCCCGCGGCGTAATTCTTCGGGCTTTTTCAACTTGGACTACTTCGGTGAATTCATTAATAAATTTATGTGGGGTCACAACAATTGTTTCAAGCGATGGTATTACTTTTTCGATTTGTTCAATAAACTCTTTATCAAAGCGTTTAACTTCATTCCGGGTCATCCCACTTACTTCCGGGCGAACATTGGCTAGGGTGTTATATAGATCAGTCGTTGGTTTACTATTTTTATTAGAGCGTCGTAAAAATCCATAATAACGGTTCCGCACTTTTTCATAGCGTTTATAGCCTTTAATTGCTTCCATCTTCTTTAGTTGAAGCGGAGTAAGGACTCTTTTTTTGCGCGGTTTCGGCGCCTTTGGTTGCTCTTCTTTGGGTGCTTTACCTTCTTTTGGTAAAGGTTTTTCTTTTTTAACTTTTACTTTTTCATCTTTTGAAGTCTTGGGCTTCACGGATTCTTTCACTTCTTGCTTAGTTTTTGAAGACTTTGAAACCTTCGCCTTTTTGGGGGCTTTTTCTTTTGGTTTTAAAGCACTATCGGTGGGCGCTTCGCTGACCGGGGTGGTTTCGATTACTACTTTGTTGTCCGTTTCTGCCATCTTCTACTCCTAGGACATATTTATATACATTTCAATTTGTCGAATTGATTGTTTAAAGTTGTTTTTGCCGAATGTTTTTTCAATTTCGGTAATTAAGGCTTTTAATTCATCGTGCATGAAGGCAAGGTTAAGGGCTTTAAATTTCTTTAAAATCTTGCTGGCGAACATGAAGTCTAACGCTTCAACTTCAGTACCACCTGATGCAACATAGATTGGCACGAAGATTTTAATTTGCCGCATAATCCGGTTACCAAACCCAATTCGGAATTTCGCAACGACATATTCGTCAAGTTTATTAAATTTCGCTAAACTTGGTTTGCTTAACGGGAAGTTTGTCACTGCTTCATTGAATAACCGTTTTAAATACGTATATGGAACACGGAGTGGTTCAGTGAATTCCGCATCAAAGATTGCCCCGCGGTCATTAAGGCTAATGCTAATGGCGCGGTCATAAACTTTATCGGTAATAGTAAAGGTACTATCATCATTATTCGCGGTACCAAAGAACCAAATATTTTGATTGATAAGCAGTTTGCCGCCTACTAATTGACTTGGGTTATAGTCATCGCTTGTTTTAGTGACTTCCACGATCCATTCATCAACATTTGGCATTTCCATAATACTTAAGAATTCCGCAAAGTAATATTCAATCCGAGCTAAGTTCATTTCATCAAGAATGATAATGTTAATGTCTTTCCGATAACTTGCTTCATAAATGGCTCGTAAAAATTCACTTTCATTAAATTTCTTGGTGAATTCGTTGTAGTAACCGATTAATTCGGTACGGTCGCGCCATGAAGGTTGAACACTACAAATCGCCACGTCATTTAAGAAGAATTTACCAAGGGAGTATGGTAATGATGTTTTACCGGTTCCGGAGATACCTTCTAAAATAATAATTTTAACAGTGCCTAATGCGGCAAAAAGGGTGCGAACCATATCGATATCATAAAATAGCCCTAATTGTGAAGCAGCAAAATAACGATAACGAACCGCTAATTGTTCAAGACTAATGTTTTGATCAATTTCTGGTAACGTAACGCTTGTATCTTTATCTTTATATTTAAGATCAACCGCGGCAAGTTTTGGAAATGTTTCGGCAACAAGGGCGGCTTTTTTACTATTGTCGGCTAAGGTTGGGTCTTCAAGTCCAAGGGATTCGGCTTTAAGTTTAAGTACTTCATTTTTTTCTTGAATCGCAAAGAATAATTCTTTATTTAATCTTTGGACTTCCGCGACAAGTTTGGTCTTTTCATAGTTTTTCCGACCTAAACGGACAAGACCACGAATGATAAGGAATAGTAAATAACCAATCCCCACAAGTAAGGCAAGCATTAATAACATGAAAAGGATGAAAAAGATCCATCCCCATGCGCCAAATTGGGCAATGTAACGATCAAGGATTGATCCATAATCTCTAAAATCACTAAACACTAAACGCCAAGGTTCAACAAATACCGCCTCTAACCAGCGGACAAAGTTTACCCAAAACGTTTCAAATGTTTCGCGAAGATAACTAAAAAATGCACTCATAGTTTCACCTTTTCTTAGCTTGCTAAGTCTTTCTTACCAACTTCAAATCTTAATTCAGCCCCAAAGGTTGCTCCTACTAATTGGTCAGTAGTGAACGCATCCCATCCTTCAAGCCAAATTTTAATATCTAATTCTGTTACGCCAAATTGATTGGTGTAGGCAATTGGTTCCCCTTCACCATTGATCATCGTATATTTTGCAAAGTTTGTGTAATATTGGCGGGCGGGAACGGCGTTAATAAGCGGACGAACTCCCGAATAAGTCGCGGCATTAAATCCGCT
>CALAWM010000123.1 GCA_937895315.1 uncultured Caryophanales bacterium
ACCGGATTTATTTACCCTCTAAAAGTAAGATATCCTTAAAGTTTTTTAAGAAATGAAGTCCTTTATCACTTAATAACAACACATTTTTATCATAGCCATGGGGGACAATCGCCGCATTAATTCCGGCATTCTTGGCGCTTAAAAAATCAACATGGCTATCGCCCACGAATAAAATCGTATCAAGCGGGTCTTCTATCGCCTTGGTGACACTCCCTAAAAACTTTGGATTTGGTTTAATAATACCGTCGCCCTTATCACCGCGAACAATTAAGAAGGTATCTTCACCAAAGAAACGTTTGACGACATCTTTGGCAACATTTTCTGGCTTATTGGTGGCGACATATAATTTAACACCGGCCTTTTTAAGGGCTTCTAACGTCTCATTTACCCCCGGGAATACTTTTGTGTAACTATCGGTGTTTTGCGCGTAATACTTCGTTAAAAGGGCATTCACGTCCGCAAAATGGCTTTCTTTTAGCCACCGTGCCTTCAAGGCTCTTCTTATTTGTTCATCTTTTCCGCTGCCAATAAAAGAAGCCATTTCTTCACTATTAAAACCGCCCGGAAGTCCAAGTTCTTTAAAGGTGCGATTTAGGTTAAATAATAAATCCGGAATCGTATCAAGAAGGGTGCCATCAAGGTCAAAAATAATGTGTTTGTATTTGGCCATAATTACTCAACCTCAATAAATGTATCAAGCACTAAGAAGGTAATCCCGAGCACGATTGATCCATAACCGATAATAACCCATAATTTACTGGCAAAGTCATTATTTTGCGCAAAAGCTTCACTGACCCCACTAGCAATAAAGGCAACGCCAATTAAGAGCCGTAACACCCCCACAACAAGGGTTATTGTGTTTCTTTGTCTGGCAAATAACGTAAAATCAAAGACCGCTAACGCGATAAGTAAAATACCAATCAAAAGCATGCCATATCCTTGAAGTGGTTCACTAAAGATGGCAATTAAAATCCCAAAGATAACAAGAAAGATACTAAAGACATAATCAAGCACTTTCGCGTCTTTTTTTCGATGGGCAACAAAGTTAAGCAAAGATATAAAACCAATAAGGGCGATGACAATTCCAACTAAATAGAAAAGACTGCCCGCTGGGTCAATTTTATACTTTACAAGCATGGCGCCAATAATGATGAGGGCAACACTTGTCGAAACAGTGAGTCCAAAGTTTAGTTTTGAATTAAATGTAAGTTTCATATGTCTCCCTCCTTTTTATCAATTAATACTACCCTATATACCGGCTTTTTGCAATAAAAAGAAAAGCCTAACCTTAAGGCTAGGCTTTAAAATAGTGTCTTTTTGCTTGATTAAGCAACGAATTCTAAGATGACGACTGGTGCGTTATCACCACGACGTGGACCAAGTTTTAAAAGACGGGTGTAACCACCGTTACGGTCTTTAAAGCGTGGACCGAGTTCGTTAAATAAAACTTCGAGTGCACTTAATCCATCTTTACGACTAATTCCGTCACGCAGACGAGCTCTTGCTAACCGCCGACTATGTAAGTCACCACGTTTGGCAAGGGTGATTAATTTTTCCACGTTTTGTTGGGCTTGTTTTCCAACTTTAGCGGTGAGGGTCACTTTGCCGTAAACAATAAGTTCACTTGTGACGTTGCGAAGCATCGCTTCGTCTTTACTTTTCGTGTATGCGGCTTTAAAGCGTACGCCTGTTTTGCCACGAACGTTTTTTCTACCTTGTGCTGGCATAATTTACCTCTATTCTAAGTTACCCCGGAAGTTAAGTCCGAGTTCTTTAAGTTTGTCTTTAATTTCTTTAAATGATACTTTGCCTAAAGCCCGGATTTTAAGTACTTCATCTTCGGTCATATTTGCAAGTTCTTGAACGGTTTGAATACCGGCTCTTTTTAAGCAGTTGTAAGAACGAACACTAATGTTAAGTTCTTCAATCTTAAGGTCGACAGTTGGAAGGGCTGCTGATTCTTCTTGTTCGGTGAAGACTTCAACATCAATTGCGGTTTCTTCAAGATCAAGGAATGGTTTGTAGTGTTCAATTAAGATTTGGGCACTAAGCGCTAAAGCACTTTGTGGGGTAATTGACCCATTGGTCCATACTTCAAGCGTTAAGCGGTCATAATTTTCATCGTGACCAACCCGGGTACTACTCACGGTATAGTTTACTTTCGTAATTGGTGAATAGTTACTATCGGTAGCAATCACGCCGACTGCACTACCAACTTTGGCTCTTTCGGCTTTATTTTCTTCACTAGTGACATAGCCACGGCCATTACGTGCAAAGACGCTCATTTTGAAGTGTCCGCCTTCGGCAACGTTAGCGATAACTAAGTCTTTATTGATAACTTCAACATCATAAGGAAGATTGAAGTCTTCACCAGTGACAACGGCCGGACCGACAACATCAATTTCTAACCGTTTGACATTTGGTTCTTTATCATTAATTTTAAGAATAAGTTGTTTGAGGTTTAAAGTAATGGTCGTGACATCCTCAATAACGCCAGGTAGCGTTTGGAATTCGTGACGAGCACCTTCGATTGTAATGGCGAAGACGCTAGCCCCTGGTAAAGCACTTAAGAGTAAGCGCCGGAAGCTGTTTCCTAACGTTTGCCCAAAACCACGTTCAAGCGGTTCTAGTTCGAACTTGCCATAATTACTTGTGGCGTAATAGTTCTTTTCTTTAAAGATTGTCGGGTTGAATGGGATGATAATATTACTCATGTTTCCTCCTTATCCACGTGGCCGTTTCGGTGGCCGGCAGCCGTTATGCGGAATTGGGGTTGTATCTTCAATTCCAGTAATGGTAAGTCCTGCTAAGGCAAGGGCGCGGATTGCCGCTTCCCGACCTTGTCCAGGTCCTTTTACGTTAACATCAACCGTTTTAAGGCCTTGTTCCACTGCAACTTTGGCGGCAGCTTCACCGGCTAATTGGGCAGCCCAAGCAGTACTTTTTTTACTACCTTTGAAGCCTAAAGCTCCTGCGCTGCTCCAGCTAATTGCATTACCGGATTCATCGGTAATGGTAACGATTGTGTTATTGAAGGTGGAGTGAATGTGCGCGATACATTTCGTATACGAACGACGTATTTTGCGTTTTCTGGTTGTTGTTTTCTTTGCTTTTGCCATTTACGTATTCCCTCCTTATCCTTGTGACGCTTGCTTTTTGTTTGCAATCGTTTTCTTTGGACCCTTACGGGTTCTAGCGTTAGTTTTGGTCCGTTGACCTCTAACTGGTAAGCCACGACGGTGGCGAATACCGCGGTAACTACCAATTTCAGTAAGCCGTTTAATGTTTAAAGCGACTTGACGACGGGCGTCACCTTCTACACGGTATTTAGTTAATTCTTGACGAATGGCGCCAAGTTGTTCTTCTGTTAAATCTTTAACGCGAATATCTTCGCTAATGTTGACAGCGGCTAAAATCTTTTTAGCGGTTGATTGTCCAACACCATAAATATATTGGAGACTAATCACTACGCGCTTGTCATTTGGAATATCTACACCAACAATACGTGCCATATTCTATTTCCTCCTTACCCTTGTCTTTGCTTATGCTTTGGGTTTTCGCAAATAACCATAACGGTTCCTTTACGACGGATAACCCGGCATTTATCGCAAATTGGTTTGACTGAGGCTCTTACTTTCATAATATTTCCTCCTGTTTCGGTTACTTATACCGATATGTGATGCGGCCCCGTGTTAAATCATAGGGCGAAATTTCAACTGCGACACGATCACCTGGTAGAATGCGAATGTTATACATCCTGATTTTACCAGAAACGTGGGCCATAATAATGTGTCCGTTGTCTAGTTGTACTTTGAAGTTTACGCCTGGTAAACATTCGAGTACTTTCGCCTCGACGGTAATAACGTCAGTTTTTGCCATATTACTCCTCCCCCATAGTTAATACTTCATAGCCATTTTCGGTAATAACGATAGTGTTTTCATAATGGCTTGCTAACTTTCCGTCTTTCGTTTTGACGGTCCAACCGTCTTTTAAGACGACAAGGTCGACTAACCCTTCGTTTAACATTGGTTCAATGGCTAAGGTCATCCCTACTTTTAAGAGCGGACCACTGCCTTTTTGACCAGCATTTGGTACGGCTGGATCTTCATGAAGTCTTCTACCTACTCCATGACCAGTGTATTCGGTTGTCACTGTGTATCCATGGCGTGATGCATATTCATGGACGGCGTGACTAATATCTCCGACATGATTGCCCGGTTTTGCCGCTAAATTGACGGCATACCAGAAACTATCTTCGGTAACTTTAACAAGGGTTTGGGCATTTTCCTTTGCGTTTCCGACAAGGAAGGTCCGCGCGGCATCGGCAACGTAGCCATTCTTGGTTACACCGACATCAACGGTCACAATATCGCCATCTTTTAGTATTTCCTTTTTGCTAGGAATACCGTGGATCAAGGTATCGTTGACAGATACACAGACATTGCCCTTAAACCCGTTATAGTTTTTAAATGTAGGAATTCCGCCCTCACTAATAATGACGTCTTTGGCTATTTTATCGACGTCGAGGGTTGTCATTCCTGGTTTTAGTGCTGCTTTTACCTTCGTAAAGACCATGTGCACAATGCGACCTGACTCTTTCATGAGTAAGATTTCGCGGGGCGACTTCAGGCTAATCACTACTTAGTTACCTCATCAATAATTTTTTGGGCAGCTTTAAGTGATTTTTGCACCCCAGTTCCACCATCGATTTCATGAAGTAAGCCTAACTCTTTGTAGAAGTTTTCAAGGGGTTTGGTTTCATTGTAATAATGACCTAACCGGACGAGAAAGCTTTCTTTCGTGTCATCTTTGCGTTGGAATAATTCCCCGCCACAAACATCGCAGACGCCTTCAACTTTTGGTTTCATCGTTTCGATGTGGTAAGGGGTACCGCACTTACGGCAAACGCGGCGACCGCTGATGCGGCGGACTAGTTCGTTTTCACTACAGGCAATGTTAATTACCACATTAATGGGACGACCTAAGTCACTACCGATTGTATCAAGGGCGGCGGCTTGCACTAAGGTGCGGGGGAATCCATCTAATAAATATCCATTCGCGCAGTCGGGTTGACTTAAGCGTTCACGGACAATACCGATTGTTACTTCATCAGGCACTAGATGGCCTTCATTAATGTAACTTGCGGCTAAACGGCCTAATGGCTCACCATTTTTAATTGCTTCCCGGAACATATCACCAGTGGAGATATGGGGGATTTTATAAACGGCAATTAATTGTTTGGCTAAGGTGCCTTTGCCAGCACCTGGTGGCCCTAATAATATAATATTACTCATTTTATCCTCCTAGAATTCTGCCGTGCTCTTC
>CALAWM010000124.1 GCA_937895315.1 uncultured Caryophanales bacterium
AAATCTAAAAGAAAATCAACAAACACTTCAAGAAATATTAAGTGATTTAATTGGTCGTAAAATCCCAATCTATGCCATCTCACATGATGAATCACTCGCCTTAACCCGCAAGTATCGAAGCATGAGTCAAATCGGAAAATTACCGCGTGTTAAAAGCGTAAAACTAGAATTAGAAGGAATATATTAATATGGCAAGTATGCAACAATTGATGGCGCAAGCCCAAAAAATGAAAAGAGAATTACAAAAAGCCCAAGACGCTTTAAATGTCAAAGAATTTAGCATCACCAAAGGTGGCGGCGTAACCGTTGCTATGCTTGGTTCTAAAGAAATTGTCGAAGTTTCAATAGATGAAGATTTGTTTGATAAAGACAATAAGGAAATGGTTGAAACACTTTTAATAATGGCTATTAACGAACTAATTGAAGAAATTAATGCGGAAGAAGCCGCGATTAATGAAGCTATTACCGGAAGTGCTTCAGGAATGTTTTAATGGATAATTTACCCACCCTTAATGAGTTAGTAGAACACTTAAAACGGTTACCAAGTGTTGGCCAAAAAAGTGCAGAAAGAATGGCGCAAGCGCTTTTAACTTTTGATCAACAAACGCTTGAAGAAATGGGGAAAGCCCTCATTGAATTGAAAGATAAAATCCATTTATGCCCAAATTGCGGACTTTACACTGAAAAAGAGTTATGTTCTTATTGTGAGGATCCAAACCGCACAAGTGACATTTTAATTGTTGTTAGTTACCCAAAAGACGTCCAAGGGTTTTCAAAACTTGAAGACTTCCATGGTCGTTTCCATATTTTAGGGGGCGTCATTAGTCCTTCGCAAAATAAAGGGGTCGATGCCATTGATTTAGATAAATTAACTAATCGTATTAAAAGAGAAAATGTTCAAGAAATAATTCTCGCCACCAATCCGACGGTGGAAGGTGAATTAACTGCCGTTTTCGTTAGTAAAAAGTTTGAAGATTTACCAATAAAAGTTACTCGTCTCGCTTATGGCTTACCAATTGGC
>CALAWM010000125.1 GCA_937895315.1 uncultured Caryophanales bacterium
GAAGTCGATAAATAAAATTGGCCTGGTCAATAGTGGGTACGAAGACAAGGGCAGGCTTACCTTTCTTAATGAATTGTGATAAATATCTCACCAAAATAATGAAATTGAAGAAGAAGTAACCCCTCTTAACTATAGGGACTGGTATCTTATTATTGTGGAACCTTGTGAACAAAGTAAGTATAGCGCCGCTACTTGTAAATTCGTTAAGAAGTTTTTTGCTGGGAGTGGCGCTAAGAAGAACATAAACACCACGAACGCTTTTCTTAAACATACTTTCCAGCACAAAATCGCCTTTATAAGGAAATGCGTCGATTTCATCGAAAATAAGTAAATCGAAATAGTTTGGATATCTAAATAATTGGTGGGTAGTTAATACAATAATATTCCCAGTTAGAACATCATTATGTTCCCCAAAAACACTTATTACTTTGGCTTTAGGGAAGGCTTCCTTGATTCGAATTGATATTTCAATCACAACTTCTTTGCGTGGAACAGTAAAACCAATTTGATGACCATTTGAAAGTGCGCTTTGTATGGCCAAGAAAACAAGTTCAGTTTTTCCGGCACCACACACCGCATAGACAAGTGAGTTGATATTATTTAAATAATTACTATTTATTTCCTCACCAATTCTTTTCTGTTCATCAGTAAGGTCATAGTCTAAATTTATAGGGACTAAAAGTGGTTTATGCTTAATTATTTCCGCCTTTACTCCTTGAAAGGACAAGCACATTCTGCAGTAAATTGCCCCGTTTTTTACACCTGTTTTTTGTGGATCATCGTTTCCACATAATGAACAAATAAAAAAGTCTTGCATACTAATAAATAGAACAACAAGACTTTATTTATAACAGTTTTATTTTGTTTCGTAGTCTTTAATAATATTGACTCGCCGTTCATGGCGTTCACCTTGGAATTTAGCGTCAATAAATATATCAACGCGACGTAAAACATCCTTTAATTCCATTTGTGCTTCACCAAAGCCAATTACGTTAGCGTCGTTATGCTCCTTAAGTAATCGTGAAACATCATCGTTGTAACCGATGCCGGCACGGACACCTTTTACCTTATTTGCGGCAATAGTAATTCCTTCGCCAGAAGTACAGATAACCACCCCTAAATCAGCCTTGTTTTCGCTTACGGCTTCACCAACAGCAATGCCGTATGAAGGGTAATCAACTCTGCCGTTTTCACTTGGTCCAACGTCAATTACTTCAATATTTTTTTCTTTAAGGTGTTTCTTAATTGCTTCTTTGTAATTAAAACCACCGTGATCACTTCCGATTGCTATCTTCATTTGCAGCCTCCCATACTTTTAATATTTCATTAAAGGGAATGCTACCTTCCCTTATCAATTCTATTTTATCACTTAACTTCACGATTGTTGATGGGATATGCGATGAGGTATTTCCTTTAAGAACACCATCAATTTCTCCGTTAAAGATTTCCATAACTTCATCAGTAGTTAATGCTGGTTTTTCATTGCGCTTATTGGCGCTTGGCACTAATAAAGGTTTTCCGACTAAAGATATTAAATTAGCTACATTATAATCTGCGCTTACGCGGATGCCAATATATTTAGAACCTAATGTAACATGTTCTGGTAATCCTTCTTTCACTTCAAGAATTAAGGTTAATTCACCAGGAAGAAAAGCATCAATAATTGCATTTGTCTTTTCGTCAACCTCCGCATAGTTTGCGATATCTCTCGTGAATGCTAACATTAACGTAAATGGCTTATCGGCTTGACGGTCTTTAACTTTGACTAAGTTTTTAAAAGCTTCATTACTATCATAAATAACACCTAATCCGTAGACAGTTTCAGTCGGAAAAGCAATAATACCACCTTTTTGCGCGATATTAGCCAGTAAATGCAGCTCATTTTTATTAAATACTTTTGTTTCCATAGAGGTTCCTTAATATCAAGAATCGATCTTTGCCTGACATATCTTTAATTATTTCATATATAACATCAAATCCAAAAATTTCTTGACTTAATGTCACTAATTCAGCAGTTTGATTAGTGCCAAATTCAAGATACATCGTAAGTCCATTTTTACCGACGTTAAGTTTTTTAGTTTGGTTAAAAAGTCGACGATAAATATTATTTGTAGGTAAATAAAGTGCCTTTTTAGGCTCATATTTACTAACTTTTTCGTCAATAATATCTTCTTGCTTAATATAGGGAAGGTTAGCCACAACAATATCAATTGTTAAATTATTATTGATAACCGGACGAAGAAGATCACCATGAATAAAGGTGACTTTATTATTTATGTCATTTTTCTTCGCAACTCGGAGTGCTCTTAAACTAATATCAGATCCATAAACATTATGCAAAGCGTGTTCTGCTAAGGTGATGGCAATAACACCACTCCCTGTCCCTATATCAATAATATTTTGTTTAGTGTTAGTGGTTTCTTCTAAGATTAATGATACTATTTCTTCGGTTTCAGGTCGCGGAATAAGTACATTTTTATTTACAAAGAAATTACGATGATAAAAGTAGGCTTCTTGAAGAATATATTGAATGGGTTCACCATGATCAAGTCGAACAATAATCTTATCGAGTTTCTTTTTGGGGTAATATGTTTTATCGTAATTTAAAATATATTGTGAGTAATTTTTTATATCATAAACATGCATTAACGCCAATTTAATATCGTTTTTGTCAATATTAGGATGCAATTTGCGGATATTTTGTTCAATTTCCAATAAAGTCATCTTATGCATTTTCCATTTGTGACTGTTGGTCAAAATGAATTAATGCCTCAATTAATTCATCAAGATCACCTTCAATAATCCAGTCGAGTTTTAATGAACTAAAGCCGATACGATGATCGGTAACACGATTTTGTGGGTAGTTATATGTCCGGATTTTTTCACTCCGTTCGCCAGTGCCAACTTTAAGTTTCCGTTCAGCACCAATTTTTTCCTCTTGTTCGGCAACTTTAGCAGCTAAAATTCTAGCTCTTAAAAGCCGCATAGCGATTTCCCGGTTTTGCAATTGACTCTTCTCAACTTGACAGGCGACCACAATACCGGTTGGCTTATGGGTAATACGAACCGCCGATTCAACTTTATTAACGTTTTGACCGCCCGCTCCTTGGGAACGGAATGTATCAATTTCTAAATCTTCATTACGAATTTCGACATCAACGTCTTCGGCTTCTGGCATAACAAGGACGGTTGCGATTGAAGTGTGAATACGACCACTTGCTTCAGTTCGTGGAACACGTTGAACACGATGTCCGCCACTTTCATACTTCAATTTAGCGTAAACACCTTTACCTTTAATCATAAAAGAGATTTGACTAAAGCCACCGGCATCACTGCTACTTTCATCAAGAATTTGCTTTTTCCAACCTTGACGTTCAGCATATTTTACATACATCCGGAAGAGGTCGCCGGCAAAAATGTTGGCTTCATCACCACCAACTGCGCCACGGATTTCTACAACAATGTTTTTATCGTCATATGGATCCTTAGGAATTAGAAGAACTTTTAAGTCATCTAGAAGCAATGGAAGTTTGGCACTTAAGTCTTTATATTCTTGATGGGCAAATTCTGATATTTCCGGATCTTTTTCTTCCATAAGTAAAAGTGCCGCCTCGATATCATTTTCAATACGGACATATTCATTATATTTTTCAACAATATCTTCGATTTGCGAACGTTCAACGGAAATAGCACGAAAATTATTCAGATCATTTGTTACATCTGGTTCTAATAATTGTGCGTCAATTTCTGCTAAACGTTTTTTGGTTAGTTCTAGTCTTTTTCTTAATCCGTCTTCCATAATTTGTCCTCGCCGTATTATATTATATTTTTGCCTTTTTTGCACTAAACCTTCTTATTTATAAGAAAAAGCCCCAGATTACCAGGGCTTTTAGTTAATAAGAAGATTTAAAGTAATTCAATTTTGTTTAAGAATTCTTCGATTGGTTGATTACCAAGTAATTCATGTTTGTCATTGATGACAATTTTTGGTACACCGCTGACTTTGTATTTGTTTGACATTTCATTAAAGGTTTGGGCTTCAATCATAACCCCTTTAATGTTTGGATTTAGCATCGCTAAACGATGGGCAGTTTCCACTGCTGGTGGACAGTGTGGGCAACTTAAAGTAACGAATACTTTAATGTCGACTGGTTTATCAATTTTAGCAATACGATCAAGTAATTCTTGTGGGAATTCTGGTAAATTGCCAGACATTTCGATAACGGCACTTAAGAAAGAATTAATTTCATGTCCGCCAGGGAATCCACTGAATTTAACACCTTTATATGTACCTTTATCATCAAGGAACACAAAACTTGGGGTTAAGGTGATGTCATATTTTTTGGCTTCTTCAACATCTTTTTTAACTTCATGGACTACTAATTTGATTTTTGCGTTTAACTCGGCGGTTTCTTCGAGTAACTGTTTGGTTTCTAAACAGGTGTCACACGCACCATCAATAAATAACTTAATTGTAATTTCGTTTTTCATTTGGGTGAGAATGTCTTTGATTTGGGATGCTACTTCTTCATTGAAAAATTTTTCCATAATTTTCTCCTTTTTATTGTTTATTTATGTAACTAGCCGCTTCGAGTGCAGCTTTGGCACCATCTCCCGCGGCAATAATTATTTGCCGTTGACTATTGTTTGTAATATCACCGGCAGCATAAAGTCCTTTGGTACTTGTTTCTTGTCTTTCATTAATATATACTTCGCCGGCTTCATTTAATTTTGCGAGATCTTTGATTAAGTTAGTGTTCGGAATGTTGCCGATTTCAATGAAGGCGGCATCCGTCTTATATACACTTTCCACACCACTTACTTTATCAAGGATTTTTACACCATTTAATTTATCGTCGCCAACGAAACCAAGAATTTGGGTTTCAAGCATGACTTTAACGTTTGGAAACGCTAGTAAGGTATCAATACTTTTCTTGTCGGCCCGTAAAACGCTTCTTTGAATGACTGTTACGCTTTTTGCAATGCGGGCAAGGTCAATCGCAGCATCGATGGCGCTATTTCCGCCTCCTGCAACAACAATATCTTTACCTTTATAGAAGGGGCCATCACACGTTACACAATAAGATACTCCGCTTCCAGATAATAATTCTTCACCCGGAACATTTAGTTTCCGTGGATTTCCACCTAAAGCATATAATACTGTTTTACTTTTAAGTGTATGTCCATTATCTAAATGCACAAGAAATAAGTTATCAACTTTTTCTAGTTTAGTAATCATAACTTCGGTTAGAAGTGGTACTTCCAAGGCATCAATATGGGCTTTAAACTTCGCTATAAGCGTTGAAGCTTCGGCGAGTGAAAAGCCTAAATAGTTATCGACTTCACTAGTGTTTTTTAATTGACCACCGAAATCCTTACCCACAATTAAAGTCTTAAGACCTTTTCGTGAAGCGTAAAGTCCGGCACTAAGGGCGGCAGGACCTAAACCAAGCGCAACAAAATCAAAAATTTGATCGTAATTAATATCGTGCTTTTTGGGTCCCATTTGTAAGTTGAACATAGTATTTCCCCCTTTCCATGCACTATTATATATACCTGGCCCAAGAAATAAAACTATAATGCACTTTGCAAACCATTTGCAAGTAAAGATTGGTAAAAAAGTATATTATTCCCGGCTTTTTAGGTATTTATTACCACCCTTATAATAAGTTATTAGAAAATAAAAAGATAGCAAGGAAATAAATATTCTTAATCGGTATCCAAAAGGATTTCATAATAATTAGAGTAAAAGGTGAATTGTTTTCTTATTCCTTCATTCTCACCTTAATTATTGTATAATTACTACATGAGTTATAAAGCACTATATCGAACATACCGCCCTTCAACTTTTGCAGAAGTCGCTGGTCAAAAGGCCATTGTTAGAACATTACAAAACGCCTTAAATCAAAATAAAATAGCCCATGCTTATCTTTTTAGTGGACCACGTGGTACCGGGAAGACAAGTATGGCCAAACTTTTCGCAAAAGCATTAAATTGTGAAGAGGGTGTTGGCAAGCAATGCAATAAATGTATTAATTGTCTTGGCGTAAATGATGGCAGTCATCCTGACGTTTATGAAATTGACGCGGCCAGTAATAATGGTGTTGAAGATGTACGGTTATTAATCGAAAATATTAATTACGCTCCGATTCGAGGACGTTATAAAGTCTATATTATTGACGAAGTTCATATGATGACCCAAAGTGCTTTTAATGCTTTATTAAAAACATTAGAAGAACCACCCCAAAATGTCATCTTTATTTTAGCAACAACCGAACCACACAAAGTTATTCCCACGATTTTAAGTCGTTGCCAACGTTATAACTTTTCTAAAGTAAGTGATAAAGACATTAGCGAACGCCTACGCGTTATCTTAAACACAGAAGATATCCGTTATGAAGATGAAGCCCTACGCCTATTAGTTAGTCTGGCAGATGGCGGAGTAAGAGACGCTTTAAGTATGTTAGATCAAGTTTTAGCCTACGCCGATAACCGCGTTATTTTAGCCGATGTATTAGCCTTATTTGCCCTTACAAGTAAACTTGAACAATTAAATTTAATTCATGCTATCACCAAAGGTGAAGTGGAAAAAGTATTTACAATTTTAGGCGGATTAATCGATAAAGGTGTTGATATTCGCCGTTTAACAAATGATTTATTGAATATTTTTAAAGATGCCTTAATCTTTTATAAAACGGAAAATGCCAGTCTTCTTTTATTCTTAAGACCGGAAGAAGCCCAAGGATTAATCAATGTCTTAAGTGTTAAAGATTTAAACATGTTAATCGAAAACTTATTAAAAGCCCAAGCCGATTATCGCTTCGCTAATGACATCAAAAACATCTTTGAAATTACCTTATTGAAAGTAATGACTTTATTAAGTAAAGAGAAAGAACCGGAAATGGTAACGGAAGTAAAACCTGCCCCAATTCCTGTGAAAGAAGTGCAAATTGCCGCTAAATCACAACCTATACCCGTCCAAAAAGAACCGGAAATTGTCGAAAAGGTTGTTGAAAAACAAGTTGAAGAGGAAGAAGAATTGCCCCCATTCATGGAAGGTGTTCCCCTTAAAGAAGTGCCACTTAGTAAAGAAAAACCACTTGTCGAAACAATCAAGGAACTTAAAGTTGAAACCCAACCAAAGCCTCCTATTACGATAAAACCAGTCGAAAGTGAAAACCCGCTAATTACTGAAGGACGAACCATCAAACTAGAGGAAGAATTATTAATTAAAATACTTACCCTCGCTGATC
>CALAWM010000126.1 GCA_937895315.1 uncultured Caryophanales bacterium
TTGATAAATATAAAGAAAATCGTGAAGAAATTTTCCAAGAAGTACGAAAAAGTGGCGATTTAACTTATTTTATCGACTTATTAGTTAATGTGCTTAATGAATCACTTCAAGCGGTTGAAGATCATATTACTTACGTTACAACTTATGAATTAGAAGCGGAAAAGCATGGTATTGATGAAGTGGCCCCATTTGTTGAAGAAAAAGTGGTTGAAGAAGTTTTACCTGAACCAACCGACTTATTTGGATATGCCAAAGTCGAAGAGGAAGTAAAACCAATTCCTGTCTTTGTGCCAAAAGCACCAGCGACACCATTACCAAAAGAAGAACCAACAGAACCAAAAGTAACGGTTGAAGCCGCCGGATTAGGAATTAGCGAATTACCGCCGCAATTAAGTGAAAATGATATTTTACGTTTAGAAAGACATTTACGTGAAAGTGATCCAAGTCTTTCCCGGGCTGAAGCCTATTTCTACGCCAGACATTGTACAATGGGAAAATACTATACCATCAATGATTTTAAAGAAGTTATTGGTTCAGCTTATGAAACAGCCCGAACAAGTATGGATCATCTCGCCAATAGCGGCTATTATCGTAAAGAAAAGTTTAAAAACAAATTTATATACACACCAACAAAGAAAGCATAGGATCTAAATATGGATAAATTTTTAAAAGTATTGGCCGTGATTGATAATCCGGGTTTAATTCTCTTATTTCTTATTTTATTTTTTGGCTTAATCGCCCTTATCACCTTCATTTTACGAAGAATCATCCCTGGTTTAAAAGATAAAGGTGGCGTCGTCAATGAAGAAGTCGCCGTTCAGCAAGAATTAGACCGCGTCCTTGAACCAATCACTGACGAAAAAATTCTCGCCGAAATTGAAAAAACTGACCAACCGAAAAAAGATGAATAAGGGATTATACGTTCACCTTCCTTTTTGCGCTGCCATTTGTCATTATTGTGACTTTGTCAAATTTATTTATCAAAAAGGGTGGATTAATCCTTATTTAAAAGGGCTAAAGCAAGACTTAGCCTTTTTTAATGTTCCAGAAGATTTACATACGATATATGTCGGCGGGGGAACCCCTACTGTTTTAAGTTATGTCGAATTACGAAAGTTACTACAGCTTTTAGCTCCATATACCAAACATGTTTATGAATATACTTTTGAGGCAAATATTGAAAGTATTACCCCTAAAAAACTTGAACTTATGAAAGAATTTGGCGTCAATCGCTTGAGTATTGGCGTACAAAGTACCAATGACCAAAGATTACATTCATTAAATCGCCAACATACATATCA
>CALAWM010000127.1 GCA_937895315.1 uncultured Caryophanales bacterium
CGGGCATTAAGTTCAGCGGGTACTGAAGAAATTAACTTTGACCGTAATTATCCAATTGCCTCGATTCCATTGTTAAAAGACATCCCCTTTATCGGACCAATCTTCTTTGGCAAAAATGTATATTTAATTACAATCTTTGGCGTCATATTATTCTTTGTTATGGCCATCATTGCTTATAAGACAAAGTTTGGTTTAAGACTAAGAGCGTGTGGTGAAAATCCGCATGCTGCCGATGCCGCCGGGATTAATGTTATTAAAACCCGTTATGCTGGCGTCCTTATAAGCGGGCTTCTCGCTGGTTTAAGTGGCGTTATGCTTATTGTTCCGACTACCATTAGTTTTAACGCGAATGTGTATGGTTTTGGCTTCCTCGCGCTTGCGGTATTAATAAGCGGCCAATGGAAACCGGGCCGAGTCTTAATCTTTGCGATTTTCTTTGGTTTATTACGCGGACTATCAAGCGGGATTGCTTATGTGCAAGCCGATGTCGTCAATATTAAATTCCTTAGTGACTTCCTCGCTAAACTTCCTACCGATATCTTAGAAATGTTACCGTATGTCTTTACCCTCTTTGTCTTAGCGATTACTTCGCTCAAATCAAGAGCCCCCAAAGCCTCAGGGGAACCCTACGATCAAGGCAAACGTTAAACCCTTAAATAATTTAGATATTATCGTGATAAAACACTTGCAAAAATGTCTTTTATGGCTATAATATCTAAAGTGATGCGGTCATAGCTCAACTGGATAGAGTATCAGACTACGAATCTGAGGGTTGGGAGTTCGAGTCTTCCTGACCGCGCCATTATAAAAAGTGCTCCAAAACGGAGCCTTTTTTATTTTTAGAGGGCGCGGTCACTGAATTGAAAAATATATTACTAATACTTAACTTTTAAGGGTAACGCGTGTTATAATTCTACGTATGAAAGTAACCTTTATGCTCTTTTATTATGAACCCGAAGATCCCACGATAAATTATCTTTATCGCCCGCTTTGGGAACGGCTCATAAAAGAAGGACATGAAATTAATATTATTACCCCGAATCCAACCCGGGGAATAAGTAGTGAAGATCAAGCCAAATACCGGAAAAATAGTGTTGAAGTAAATGGAAAAATCACTATTTACCGCGTTCGATCTTTTACCTATAAACCCAAAGCATTTACAAAGTTCAATTTATTTAGACGCTATTTAAGTGTGGCCTATCGTCTTAGCCAAAAGTTAAAGAAAGTGCCAAGTGATTTAGTGTTTGTTTCCTCAAATCCGCCACTTTTATATAGCCATTTAGTGACTAAATATTGTCATCAAAAGAAAATCCCTGTTATTTATAATGTCCAAGATATTTATCCTGACAACGTATTTAAAAAAGATTCTTTTTTCTATCGCTTCTTTGATCGTTACCAAGTAAAGAGTTTAAAGCATGCCACAGAAGTAATTACTATCAGTGAAACGATGCGCAAAACGCTTTTACGAAAAGGTGATTTTAATGACAAATTAAGTGTCATCTATAATTTTGATATTAGTGAAGTTGCCAAAGTAAAATCCACTAAAGTTCCTTATTTTTTTGATCCCTCATTATTTAATGTCGTCTATGCTGGAAATATTGGTTATGTTCAAGATGTTGATGTTATTTTAGCGGCTGCCAAACTTTTAATGCATGATCCCCATATTGCCTTCCATATCTTTGGCGAAGGGAGTCAAGCCGAACGGATTGCGAAAAGAATCCGTGAAGAAAACATTGTAAATACGACATACTATCCGCCTCATACTGTTGAAGAAAGTGCCTTACTTTATAAATACGCTGACGTTAACTTAATTTCCATCTTACCGGGTATTATTGAAACGGCCTTACCTTTAAAAACGGCAAGTTGTTTAGCGGCGAAAAAACCGATTGTCTTTATTGGATTAGAGTTATTTTATCACCATGAAGAATGGGTTAACGAAGTTCCTAATCTTCATACCGTAAATTATCGGAATTATCAAAAACTGGCCGATATTATTAGTAAGTTAGTCGTTACTAAAAACAAAAAAGAACTAAACTATCCAAGTTTTGAAATATTTGATAAAGCCAACAATATTAATCAATATCTAAAGATAATGAATAAATATTTAAAGAAAAAGTAGATTTTTGATTAAAAATAATAGTAAAAAAAGGCTATTTTTTCTTATTCTATGAGTGTTATTAATATCATTAAATGTTTTGTGTCGTTTCCACTTGATAAATTTAGTGACCTTTGGTAAAATACTTGGGCAACGGGATGTAGCGTAGCTTGGTAGCGCGTCTGTTTTGGGAACAGAAGGTCGCAGGTTCAAATCCTGTCATCCCGACCATTTAATGGGGCCATAGCTCAGCTGGGAGAGCGCTTGCCTTGCACGCATGAGGTCAGGGGTTCGATCCCCCTTGGCTCCACCATTATAAAGGTCTAGTTGTAAATTATGTGGCTGAATAGCTCAGTTGGTTCAGAGCGGCTGACTCATACCCAGCAGGTCGGGGGTTCAAATCCCTCTTCAGCTACCATTTCTAAAATCTTACCGGACCCTTAGCTCAATGGTTAGAGCTCCCGGCTCATAACTGGTTGGTTATAGGTTCGAGTCCTATAGGGTCCACCAAGACGGAAGCATACCCAAGTGGTTGAAGGGGTCGGTCTTGAAAACCGATAGGGGATGCGAGTCCCGCCTGAGTTCGAATCTCAGTGCTTCCGCCATCTAAAAAACAACGCGCATTAAATGCGTGTTTTTTATTTCTCATTAATAGAAATAGTATTTTCATTCTAAAGACGACTATATTGTTGACAGTTATTTCAGAATTGATATAATGAGATTGCAAAGGATTCCATTAGAATCCACGCCTGGCTCTCTTACTTACGAGAGCCTTTTTTATTTTCTGATCCGCTACTGGTTTTTATATTTCTTCCTAGAGTTGACAACTATTTTTAAATTGTTATAATAAATAATATATCAGGGGTTTATTTAACCCCCTAACGATCAAGACCCTTTCTAGGGTCTCTTTCTTTTTTTATAGGATAAGGTATGATATAACTATGCGAATTATTAAGAGTTTAAAAGATGATCAATATCCAAAAGCCCAAGTATATAACCCGCGTATTGCTGCGCGTGGTGCATGCATCAATGATCAAGGTGAAGTTGCCCTTACTCATCTTTTAAAAGATGATAAATTTGGTCATCGTGATTACTATGAATTACCGGGCGGAGGAAAAAGGCTTGGGGAAACAGTATTAGGAAGTGCCATCCGGGAAATGAAAGAAGAACTTGGCGTTGATGTAATACTCCTTGATAAATTAGGAATTATTCATGATTTCTATAATCTAATAAATCAAGAAAACTATTCTTATTATTATCTATTTAAAGTGACTATGATCGGTGAAAATCATCTTGAACCACGAGAAGCAGGTTTAATCGATAAAATCGTCTGGGTTCCCCTTCAAGAAGCGATTAGAATATTTGAAACGCAAACAAAGATAAAAGGGGTCGGACTCCTAGTGGCGAGAAGAGAATTACCAATCCTCAAACTTGCAGCGAAATCCTTTGACAAATACACCTCAAGCAAGTAAAATACTATTTGCTATATGGCGACCGTGGTGAAGTGGTTAACACATCTGGCTGTGAACCAGACACTCGAGGGTTCGATTCCCTTCGGTCGCCCCATTAGAGAAAAAAAGACCTTAGGGTCTCTTTTTTTACGGGGCGAAGATTTAATGCAGATGTTTTAACTATTTATTTTCAAAAAAATAGATCATTCATTAGATAGCACTAGTTAACATCAATAGTTTTTCATTGCGATTTATTTATTGAAAAAAGAGGTAATTATAGTAGAATAATATTGACTTTTATTTGGATTATTTTGGAGAAAATTTAAATGGATATTACGTTTAATATTGGTAAAGATAAATTTAATTATCGGGTTTGTGCAGTAATTACTAATAATAATAAAATTCTAGCAATGAAAGATGGGCGCGCTCCGTACTTTTATCTGCCTGGGGGCAGGGTAATGATGGGTGAAACGGCTGAAAATGCTATTATTCGTGAATTGAAAGAAGAACTAGGAATAACCGCAGAAATTATTAGACCGCTTTACTTAAATCAGGCTTTTTTTAAAGAAGATGTAAATGGCTTAAACTATCATGAAATTTGCCTATATTTTTTGATGGATATATCGCATTCAGATTTACTTTTAAAAGAAGAAAAATTTTCTATCCATGAAGGTGAAAACCAGATTATATTTCAATGGCTTGATTTTGAGAGACTAAAAGATGAATATTTTTATCCGCAATTTTTAAAAGAAACTATTTTTGATTTACCGGAGGTGTTTACTATTCTGATAGAGAAAGAATAATGCTTTACGGGCAAAATAATGATCATTTATTAAAGAGGTTAAGGTATTTTATATAACCTCCTTATATTTTTTATTATTAGCAAACATATCGGCAAAATATAACAAAAACGACCCAAAATAGGTCCTTTTTAAATTATTGCGGATCAATTATTGCCAGAACCCACACATTTAAAATTTAATATTAACCACAATTTTTAAGCGTTGGGATAGCGAACCTACCCTAAAATGATGTTAAATGCTAGTTCACAAGGCTTGTAATTGAGAACATAGGGTATTTTCACCTCAATAAATGGTTTATTGTCATTCAGATATTCAACAACGGCATTAGTTAGATTATTAATAGGGATACCGTTAAACCATCAACATAGATTGCCGAATAGAGTTTCTTTACTTTGTCGATTGAATAACTATCAAGCAAGGAATTAACACAAGTACGCACTCCCCGAATATGTATACTAAGTTTACGCATGTAAGCTACTTGATTTGAAATGTAAGACATCCATATATATTGTGATTTATTTTCTTCAATTTTCATTGAGCATTAAATAGAAAAAAATACCTTCTAATAAATATTGATTTTGTTTTGCAAAGACATCATTTTCCTTAATAAAAAAAGGTTTGTCTACAAAACTTGGAAAAGCATAGAAATAACTGATACAATATAATGAGCGAGGTTTCAAACTGTGAAGGTATCTCTTTTGGATAAAAAATTGATTAAAAAAACCATTGGAATTTTATTTATATTTATTTCTACTAGCGCATCCTTTCTTGCGTTCGTCGATGTTAATTGGGCAGTGAAAATAAGTGTTTTAGGTTTCATCATTTTATTATCAATAGTAATTCATTTTATTCTTTGGAGAATAGCAAATAAACTGAACTCTATTACTTTAAAAATTAATAATTCGAATCTAATAATTGAGTTTGGAAATATTTTCAAAGAGGAAGATAATAAAGTTATCCCTTTTAACGAATATTTTGATACGTCCCTTGAAAATAATTTGATTTCAGATACATCTTTGCACTGGCAATATCTTAAGACTCTTAAATCTACCGAAACATTGGACTCAGAGATAGATAGTATACCTAAAGAAAAACTGGTTGAGGTAAAATCGGATAGAAAATTTGGAAAGAAAAAGAAGTATAAACTAGGAACTATACTTCAAAGAACCAAGTACTTTCTCCTTGCTTTTTCGCATTTTGATGGTGATGACA
>CALAWM010000128.1 GCA_937895315.1 uncultured Caryophanales bacterium
TTCCTTATAAGGAACGACCATTAAGGCGTCACTATAAGTAAGAGTTATAGCAACTTTATTGTCGTAAAGTGAGACAGTAATATCTGCTAATTCTTGGTCAGGGTTAATTTTTAATAAAGCATTTAAAGCTTTAAGACTTAACTTTTTCCGGGCATCTTTACTTGTGGCATAAAGACGATAACGTGGTTTATCTTCCATCAATTCAAGTCCTTCTAAATCATCTGGACCGGCAGCATCTTTAAAAATATTTGGATCAGGTTTTAAATATAAAAGCACGCGACCTTCCATTGCTTCGGTTGTGGTTCCGTTAACAAATTTACCAAGAAACACCGATTTTGCACGTTTCCCGTCTTGACGATAGGCAACAAAGTCGGCAATTTCGACATCATAATTACCCACATGATACTTAAGTAAGTTCCGGGAATTAGTATCGATAATATCTTTTAATAATTTAGCGTTAATAAATTCTTGTTTATCAATTGTTCCCCCAAAATCAAAGACGGAATTAGTAACTTTCGATTCTTTAAAGGCGACTTGATTAACTTCTTCGTTATAATCCGCCATATATTTTTTGATACGTTTAGTAAGACTATTGCGGTGAATTTTTGAGAAAACAACCGATATTACTAACGTAATAATTATCATAATGACCCCTGCCCATGTCCCAACATCAGGGATTGGGAAAACAACGGTATAGGCAACAATGATTATGGCAATTACGATTGCCGATGATAAGTAACTTATAATCCGGGAAATACGATATGCTTTTGCAAAATCATTTTTATGTTTTTCTAATTCCGGGAATGAAACAATTTCTTTTGTTTCAACGACGTCTTCATTATTAAATGCTTGGACTTCTGCTTCGGTTACTGGCTCAACAATAACTTCTTCGACTTTTTTATTTTCTTCCATATTTCCTCTATTCTATGTCGCGTAGTAGCCGAGCAGCAACCCGGTCCCCTTTCGCGGCAGCTTTTCCTAAATATTCTTTGGCTTTACCAAGATCACGGAGTAGTCCTCGTCCAGTCAAATAGGCTTTACCCACTTCAACTTCGGCCTTAACATAACCAAGATTTGCAGCCTTTTCGTAAAATGTGAAGGCTTTTGTCACATCTTTAGAAACACCTAAACCATTTTCGTAAAAGTATCCAATCTTGTAGAATGCTTTGGCAAATTTTTGTTCAGCGGCTTTTTCATACCACTTCAGGGCAAGTTCGTAATCTTGTTCAATTACGGTGCCCCGTTCATAAGCAATACCCATATTGTATTGGGCGGCATCATGACCTTTTGTCGCTCCGCTATGAAAATATTCAAAACCTTTTAGTTTATCTTCTGGGACTCCTTTTCCGTAGAAAAAGCAGAAACCTAAGACGGTATCAGCAGGAGCGTATCCTAATGCTTCAGATTTATAAGCGAGTTCGAGACCGCGTTTATAATCTTCGGCAATGCCTTCACCTTGGACTAAGCGCCGGGCTAATTCATGCATAGCGGCTGGATCATTTGCAGAAATGAGTCGTTCTAGTTCTTGATTCGTCTTCTTTGTGTAATTTAAAATCATACATAGTCCCCCTTTTAGTATAACATACTAAAGATTAGAGGTCAGTATTATCTTGCTTTTGTAATTTGTTATTAAAGATGACAAGGGTTTGATAAAGCATAAAGAGCATGCTAAGTGAAACTGCTCCAGAGATGGCCATCGTCGGTGCGTTATAAACAATACCACCCCAATAAGTTGTTTCATAGAAAATGACACTACTTAGACTTGACCATAATATTCTAAGTGTTACCCCCGCAATAACGGCAAGGGTTAAGAATAGAAAATTAAGTAATACTGTTTTGTTCTTCTTGAACACCAAAGGGGCAAATAAGGAAATTACTGATAAAGAACCGTAAGCTAAAATATAGTCAAATGGTAATGTGTTAAAACCATAACCATCAATAACATTTGTAATAAATCCGTATATAAAACCAATACCAATAAAACTATCAAAAATCGGAAAACGCAAGGCAAGAATCATCAGCGGTAACATCGTTAAACTAAATGATTGTGCTTCACCAATTCTAATTTTTAAAAATGGTAAGTCAAAAACGATTGCTAAAGCAATAAGCGCGGCCATTTCGACCATTCCATGGACGGTCAAAATTCGTCCATATAATGTTTTTACAAATTGCTGAAATTTGATCTTCGTTGTGGGTGTTGCTTGTTCCATATAATACCTCCTTAAACAAAAAACCTCCACTGACGTGAAGGTTCACTTTTCCCTACGCCAGCATTACCTGTATCAGGTTATCGGTCGAACGTTCTATTGTTCCTCTCAGCCAGGCATACCTAGCTCCCGTAAGACTATTATAACAAAGACTTTATATATCTTTAGTGATATGGCTTGTTAAACCCAATTTATAGGATTAA
Organism: uncultured Caryophanales bacterium; assembly: GCA_937895315.1. Lineage (GTDB taxonomy): Bacteria > Bacillota_I > Bacilli_A > RFN20 > CAG-826 > UBA1361. The sequence goes on from CALAWM010000128.1 coordinate 2,411, forward strand.
TCCCATATTTTGCCAAAAATTCGTTAGTTTTTGAAAAGTGTTTTGTTCCAAAAAATCCGCCGCGATTAGCGCTTAAAGGCGAAGGATGGTTGGCGGTCAACACTAGTTTATTTGTAGCATTAATATACTTTCGATACTCTTTTGCCTTTGTTCCCCAGAGCAAGAAAACTATTGGCTGGGGAGCGTTATTTAATGTTTTTAAAACTTCACTCGTAAATGATTCGTAAGCCGAAATATTGTGAGAAAGTGGTTTACCTTCTTCGACCGTTAGAATGGTGTTATATAAAAAGACGCCTTGTTTTGCTAAATAAGTGAGGTCGCCATCTTCCCTAAGTGGCGCTTGGAGGTCATCACTCATTTCTTTAAATATATTCCGTAAACTCGGTGGCAGCTTTTCCCTACTTGGAACACTAAAGGCTAACCCCATTGCCTGTCCGGGTTGATGATATGGATCTTGACCAATAATTACGACTTTGACCTTTTCAAGGGGTGTAAGCGTAAAGGCTTTAAAAACATCATCCCGTTTGGGATAGACTTTCTTTTGATAAGCACTACTTAAAAATGTTTGAATATTTTGAAAATACATCGTTTCTGCAATGTTTTCAAAAAACTCATCCCATGTTCTTACTTGTTTCATATAGTGATTATACCATCAAAGAATTATTGATGTTTATAGCCACGGGGTGAAAATAAGTTAATTATTGTATAATTACATATATGAAAATCCTAATTGTTTTCAATCATCCCGCCCCCTATAAAGTTGCCCTCTTTAACGGTTTAGCAAAAGAGCATGATGTCCATGTTATTTTTGAACGGTATAAAGCGCGGAACCGTAACAAAAATTTTTATAATGAGGGAAATTATAAATTTACCCTTCATAAGATTAAAGGCATAGGCATTGGTAATGAAAATCATTTATCGTGGGGCGTTGTAAAACATTAAATAACGCTCCCCAGCCAATAGTTTTACTCGACCTTCACTGAGATGTTGGCTTTACGCTACTTAAAACGAAACAATATTCCATATGCCTTCTATATCAACGGCGGTATAGTTGCTCACAAAGAATCAAAACTTTATAAAAAGATTAAAACATACTTCATCAGTGGCGCACGTTATTACTTTAGCCCTGCCCTAAAGGCGAATGAATATTTAGAATATTATGGCGCCCCAAAAGAATTAATATTTAACTATCCTTATTCCACTGTCTATGAAAAAGATATTGTTGAAACAGCAAAAAGTCCGGAGCAAAAGCAATCATATTGGGATAAATTAAAGGTCAAAGGTGAAAACTTTACAATTTGTATAACAAGTTTCATCAAACGAAAAAATAATCTTAGTTTAATAAAAGCATGGAAAAAGGTCGATAAAAAACATGCCCTTATTTTGGTGGGTGAAGGTAAAGAAGAAAAACTCTACCGCCACTACATTAAAGAACACGAATTACAAAATGTTTTTATGTTACCCTTTGCCCCTAAAAACCAAGTATTTGAATATTTATCTTATTCCGACAATGCTATTTATATTAGTAATTATGATATATATGGTCACGTAATTAATGAAGCACTTGCCCATGGTCTTAATGTTTTAACAAATACAAATATGGTCGCGGCGCATTATGCAATTAAAAATGGCGAAAATGGCTTTGTCATGCAAAAAGGTGAAAACATCAATGACTATATTAATAAATTGTTTGTAAGCAACTTCTTTGATCATGCCCGCGAAAGCGCAGTTACGATTGAAGATTCCATCGATGTTCACTTAAAGATTCTAGGAGAAAAATTATGAAAATAATGTATCTTACTACCGCGCGTCATCCTGAAGATTATAAAAACTTTCTTAAAGAAAGACAAGTTGCACCGAACCCAAGTAATCAACATTTTCACACTAAATTAATAAACTTATTAGCCAGTGAATTTGAAGTTTTAGCCTTTAGCATTCGCCCGATGGAAAAAGATCTATTTCTCCATGAAAGTCATAATGAAAATTATTACTACCCTTCTTATGTCAACATCCCTTTTCTAAAATTAGGCGGCATCATCCGTAACGGTCGTCAAATGGTCACCACTGTTAAACCCGAACTTATTGTCGTAGATAGCACTAACGTTACTTTACTGCGGCTAGCCAATAAATTGAAAGAATCTTTTGGCATAAAAGTCATTGCCGTCTTAACTGATAACCCGATGAACATTACGGGCGCAAAGAAAGAATACAAAGAATCAATTTTCAAAGAAGTTAAAAAGTGTGATGGTTTTATTTCTTTGACCAACGGACTACTTCGCATATCTGATGTATTAAATAAACCCTATTTTGTCACCCCTGGATTTATTGAAGAAAATAATGTTTTTGTTGAAAAAGGAGAAAAATATGCCTTTTTTGCAGGGGCTTTATATGAACGATACGGAGTTAAAAACCTAATTGATGCCTTTAAACTAAGTGATGTACCTTACCTTTTAAAGATTGCGGGGCACGGACCACTTGCCCATGAAATTAGTGAAAACCCTCATCCAAATATTGAGTTTCTTGGTCACATTTCTCCCGAAGAAGCAATGGATTACGCAAAACATGCTACTTTAAATATTAATCCTCGTCCCGAAGATCCGCAAATTGATTTATATTCCGTACCAAGTAAAGTAATCGACTACATCAATAGCGGAACAATCACTATTTCCACAAAGAATAGTGAAATCTATAATTTGGTTGCAGACGATATATATTGGATTAATGATAATGAACCCGAAACAATTAAAAATGCCATGATTGAAATTAGTGAAAATCATAGTTACTTTCACGCCAAAGCAATGCGTGCCAAAGAAAACTTAAGTGCCCAATTAAATCATGAAAAACAACTTGATGCATTCAAGGAATTAGTAAAAAAACTATAAAAATTATAATTTTATTTAAAATTATCATATAATTGACACATGCAACGAAAAGAAATGCGGGCGCCGGTCGTTTTTACCCTAATCCGTAATGTTACCATTGCGCTACTTTCCTTTATTTCCTTTCCTTTTGCCTCACAAGCCCTTGGTAGTGCGGCGATGGGGATGTATTCGTGGGCAAATACTTTTGTCTATTATTTTTTAATCATCAGTCGACTTGGTATCCCCCTTATTGCTATTCGCGAATGCGCAAAAGTAAAAGATAACCCCGAAGAATTAAATAAGAAAGTGCAATCCTTTTTTGTCCTTCAACTTATTACTACTGCCCTTTCCTTTATATTCCTGCTTGCGATAATGTTTATCGGCAAAGACACCTTTATTGTCGGTGATACTTGGAATTTAATTTTCCTTTTATCGATTAATTTCCTGATTGGCGTATTTTCCTTTGAATGGGTATATATTGCTTTGGACCGTGTTTTCTATATGGCCACTAGAGCGGTTATCTTAACAATCTTTAGTGCACTATTAATCATTGTATTTGTGCAAAATGATCATGACTTATTCTTATATAGTTTTATTAATATTTTAGGAACAATCATTACGGTCATTCTAAATATCATCCTCTTAAAAAAAGAAGGTATTAAATTATCCTTTAAGCGAAAAATAGAATTAGGCTATCTTACTAAATCACTCCTCTTTGTTTTTGGGATCACCTTTTTAATTACCGCTTATAATCAAAATGATAGTTTTCTGCTTGGTTTACTCGATACATCATATAATTCTTCTGGTGCATATGCCGTGGGTGTGCGGGGAATTGAAATCGTTATTACTATTATTACGTCATTAAGTGCCGTTTTCGTAGTGCGGACCACGAGGGCAGTTAAGGAAAATGATCAAAAGTCATTCCACCAAATCGTTAGTTACAGTATGAACATCATCTTCTTTATTGGTGTACCGGCGGTCATGTTTATGATTGGTCTTTCTTCCGAAATCGTTGGTTTTATTGTGCAAGGAAGTCCTTATTGGACAATAAGCGTTGAAAAAGACGCAATTACCATTGTTATCTTATTAGCCGGATTAATGCTAACTTATTCAATTCATGACGCAATCTATCAACAAATTCTCGTCCCGCTTAATAAAGAAAAGATCTATTTCTTTACAATGCTTGGAGCATTAATTTTTAATATTACTTTTAGTGTCCTGCTCGCTCTATTTGTGTTCAAAGACAATGTGGTCTTTGCTATTGCGCTTGTGACGTTAATTTCTGAATTTATTATTTTAATTACATTACTTATTGTGTTACGGAAAAATATTGTCCGCCATGTCTTTAGTTTGAATAATCTAAAAATTATCGGATCTTCCGCGCTTAGTCTTGTGGTTACTATCTTAGTAAAAGGTTTCTTACCACTTACAAATCCTTTATCAATCATTGGTGTTTCCATCCTGATTGGCGGGGTACTCTACTTACTTCTTCTCTTTATTACTAAAGAGGAACTTGTGTATAATCAAGTTAAGGGAGAAAAGAATGGCTAATCCAAACTTTAAAGAAAATAAGTTTAAGCGATTCATTGCAAAGTCATTGCAACCATTATTTCGCTTTGTCTCCAAAAAACAATATGTTTCGCTCCAATATCGGTATATAACCGGGCATAAACTTGATTGGAAAAACCTTAATCGCTATACCGAAAAACTCCAATATTTAAGACTATATTACTTTGCTAACAATGATGAAGTTGTAAGATCTGCTTCACGAATCGGCGCCAGAATTAGAGTTAATAAACATGGTTTAGGCGATATTTTAATCCCGTTAGTAGGTATTTATAACACCGTCTCGGAAATTGATTTTGAAAAATTACCATTCCGTTTTGTAATTAAAGCGACCCATGCTTCAAGTTTTGTCCACGTGTGCACAAATAAAAATGAGGAAGATTGGCCAACTTTAAAGGCCAAGTTAATAAAATGGCTCCATATTGATTATGGGGAAAGAACCGTCGAACCCCATTATTCTAAAATTAAACCCGCGTTAATTGGGACGCCAAAAGATTTACCAAGAGAATATAAAATTCACGTCTTTAACGGCAAAGCCCGTTATTTATACGTCGTAAGTGGCCGGAATAAAGATATCCGCTACGATAATTTTTATATTGATTTTTCCCGTTTTGATGGGGCGCAGTTTAATCATTGGAAAAGTAGTGACATTCCTCTTGAAAAGCCTGATGAATTTGAAGAAATGGTCCTATATGCTGAAAAACTTGCCCAGGATTTCCTTTTCTGCCGGGTGGATTTTTTCCTAGTAGGCAATCATATTTACTTTAATGAATTTACATTTACCCCTGCAAAAGGGACTTTAATTTTTGATAATGACGAAGCTGATTTCGAAATTGGTGAATGGCTTGATATTTCTAGCGCCATGAAGAATAAGGGAACATAACTTCGTAAAGCATCATTGAGAATTCATAATCTAAAGATGGATCCTTTACGCCGCCGGGCATTAAATAATCATGTTCTAATAATTCATAACTAATCGTCATTCCGCTGACTCTTTTTAATGCACTTTCTGGTAATAACGCTGAAAGATCCATTTTCATTACCGTCGTAATACTATTATTATCAACATTCATTTCCGGAACAACATAACTAATGGTGTGTTTTAAGGCTGGACTTGTCGTACTTTTTTCAATAAAGAAACTAATGTTCATTTTTACTTTGGCATATCTAACAAACGGAATCCCGAGTTCACTGTAATTCACATTCGTGCCACCCCGGGCACTTATGATGAAGTTTTGATAATCAATTAGTTCATGATCAAAGATTTGACCCATGCCCTTTTCATCAATTTGAATCCTTACAAGTGGACCAGAGCCATTACAAACAATGAGGGTATCCGTTAGTTTGGAAAAGATGCCTTGTTTAAATGATTTACTAACACTTTCTCCAAGATATTTTGCTGTTAAACTATTATGCCGAGCATAATTAAACCATGAGGCTTCAATATTCATCGGATCTGCTAATGCTTCATTAACGGCAAGGACGTATCCGGCTTCATTCCCGGCATAGTCTTCGACTTTTATTTTCTTGACATTTTCATCGCCATAAAGTTCTACTGCTTGTTGAAGGGTAATATTTCGACTTGTAATATCACTTAAAATAATGTTGTTATATGCACTTTCATACGGAGTAGATAAAATCACTTTATCGGTCAAGTCATATATCGTTTCCGTGTATTGTTCATCATTTAAATACTTTTCCGGAATAAAATGATAGTAATTTTCTTTAAACTCTTGGGTATGGAATTGGTTTACATCAAATGTTTCATTAACGGCGGCACAGCCGGTTATCGTTAAAAGACCAACTAATAATAAACCGTATTTAATTTTCTTCATGGCTAGCCTCCTCAATGGTCAGGATTTCTTCTTTTTCATAAACTTCTTCTTCATCTTTAGTGGTAAAAACATACCCTGCAAAGAAAATAGTAATCAGGAAATAAGGGGAATTAATAAGCGGGAATTGATTAATATTTTGATACTCTTCATATAAAAGTTGTTTGAAAGGATAAAAGAGCATAAAGCGGAAAAACATCGTAATTAAGACACTTACTAATGTTAACTTCAATAATCTGTTTTCATTATCCCTTCTAAAGTACCGCCACAAATTAATACCAAAGATAATTAAGAACGCTAGTAAAACAATAAAACCAGTTAAGCCATCAATCCACATCGCATCAAATATAAAGTTGCCGGTTGGAAAAACCCTCGTTGCTCCTATCGTATTACGGACATCTCCTAATACATTACGGAAACTAATGGCTTCGACAAAGATGTAATAAAATCTTAAGAAATAACTATTAAGGAATATTTTTCGGGTAATTCGATTACTCGCCCAAATATCGCGAATACTAAATAAATTAAAGGCGGTTAGGGTAAAGACTAAAAGTCCGATACCAACAAAGACAAGTAAGGCGATATTTATTGGTTTAGGGTATTTCTTAAATAAGTCAAAACGTACAAACAGCGCAAACACAATCGCTGGTAATAAGAAAAGTAATGTAATAAATGCGCCAGTAAGAATAATCGTTAATAGCCCAATTGCACTAATAATCGATAAAGCAATGAGTTCAAGTTTTGATGTTTCCCTTTTAGCAAGGACTAACCCTAATCCGGCACTTGCAATAATGACCGCACCGCTTAATAAAACATCAATATCAGTAGTCAGTATTTTAAATCCATAAAGGAAGGAAGATTGATCAACAATTTTATAGACAACCCCACCATAGAAATTAACTTTGTTTTGATAAATTATGGTATGGAAGAAGCCATAGTTAATTAATGTCGCAAATAACGAGATTAGTATGGGGGCAGCAAGCCCTCCTAAAACAACAATGTAGACGATTTTTGCTGAAAACACCTTGCTTTTGCGGATTATATAGCCAATTAATAAGATAGATAATATACCTACTAAGTTCACAACTTTATCAAAAATAGTCATCCCTAAAAATGTTGCATTCAAGTATCCAACACTATCTCCTCCGTAAGCGGGGGCAAACATCGTTACAAGACCATAGAATAAAAGCGGCATAAGTAAAACATATAATCCTTTTCCTAAATCATCTTTCAACTCTTGAAAGAAAAAGGGAATCAATATTGCCGTTAACACTAACGCTAGTATTTTAAATATAGGACCAATTCCCCCAAAATCAAGGGCAATAAAAAGCATAACCTCTAATGCTAGAAATAGGGAAATGAGCACTAATGTTTTATTTTGTAATTGTTTCTTCATTACCAGTAACATCCTTCCTCAATATTTTTGTATCCTGTTGGTTTTAAGTTTGGTCGGGTCCAATGGGGATTAACGTATTGACTAACATAATCCCTTTTTTCCCATCTTTTGCCCATAATGCCAAATAATAACTGGGTGGCGCCACCACTTTGGATTGCCAACTTGCCTAAACTTTTAATATATAAGCATAATGGTGTCCCATAAGCACCCGCCCCAACTAGGGCAATATCAAAATCTTTCTTCAAAATTTCAATTTTTAAATAGTCTAATGCCTCAAACCAATTTTCAAATCGCGGGTCTTCTTGTTCGGCATTTGTCATAACCGCTTCAACACAAGTTAATGTAAATGAGGGTAATATATCCGGTTTTTGACTAAATAGTAGGTGTCTTTTTTCGTATTGTTCGGCAATTTGTTTAGCAAAAGGGGAGACAACCAGGACTTTTTTACCTGCTAGTAAATGCGACCAACCACCAAGAAGAGGATCAAGCGTCCAGTTTTGGATCGGCAATGCATTGGGAGTTAAGTGTTTAAAGTAATAATTTTCCATATGCACGC
>CALAWM010000129.1 GCA_937895315.1 uncultured Caryophanales bacterium
AGATGATTACAATACCATTAAAAATTACCTCTTAAGTTATGGATTAAATTCACGGCTTAGTAACGTTGGTGATTCCTTCCGGAGTGGACGTGTCTTATATGCCCGTCTCACCAATAGCGGTAATTCTGGTTTAAAACTTTACTTACCAATTAATCTTGATGATTATAAAGATAGTAAGATTCCGCTTAAATCCGCAGAAGGCGTTAAACAATATGAAGATGTTCCAGTCTTCATCTACGTCCGTAGTGATTTATCAATGAAGCGTGCCTTACAACTCATCGATGATGTCATGGCTAAAAACGGTATTGAACGTAAGTTCGAACCCGAAAAAGCCGATCACATTAAAGATTTAAAATAATCGCTTAAAAACCTACAAATTAGCCTATGCTTGCATAGGCTTTTTTTATTTTTGAAACTAGTTTTTTGATTAACTTGATCTTAAAGTATTCACTCATTATTCGTGTTGAGTTAATCAATTTAAAAATCCATTTAATCGTTTTTTGGAATACAAAAATATACTATTTTACTAATAGTAATATATATATAGTTATTAATATATAAATTGCATGGGTAGACATATTATGTTATTATTCTATCGTGCATCTTGCAAACAAAGGAGTGTGGTTGGTAAATGCCTGACGAGCCTCTGACGTGGCTTCTATTAATTCTTTATTTACTTGGGAGTGCTTATTGTAGTGCTTCTGAGACGGCATTTATGACCGCGAACCGTTTCAAAATAAAGGCCAAGGCTGAAGAAGGGAGCATTAGTGCTCGCCTTGCTTCATTTGTCCTTGTGCGTCTTGAAAATAGTATTGTTACAGTCGTTTTATTAAATAATTTAGTGAATATGCTTTTCACCGCGCTTTTAACGGTGACTTTGCTTAATTTAAACTTTGGTGATCAAGCCGAGTTATTTGCTACTATAATCGGGGTTCCGGTCGTTTTCGTGTTTGGCGAAACAGTGCCGAAGATTTTAGCGAAGAAATACAATGAATCTTTTGCCCAAGTTAGCGCCTTCCTTTTAGTTCCTTTAATTATTATTACGTATCCGGTCGCGATTATTTTCCGCTTTATTATTTGGCTGATGAAAAAAGTCTTTAAATTCAAAGAAGATAATATTTTCAGCGCCGATGACTTTGAAAATGTCATTGAAGCGATTGAAGAACAAGGAATTATTAATGAAGACGCTAGTGAATTAATTCTTTCGACCCTTGAATTTAGCGAAACAGTCGTCCGTGATGTCATTACCCCTAAACAAAACATTAAAGCTTACGATATTACTAAATTCACCGTCAAACATTTCCAAGACTATATTTTAGCCTCCCCCTTTTCACGGATTCCGCTTTATGAAGGGACCATTGATAAAATTGTCGGGGTCATTATTGTGCGGGAATATATTAAACACTATCAAAAAAATCCTAACATTAATCCGAAAACCATTATGTCGAAACCATACTTTGTAAACTATAAAATTAATCTGACCAATATGATTGAAGGCTTTAAACGGAAAAACACCCATATTGCCTTCGTGCTTGATGACAATAAGAAGTTACTCGGGATGGTGACGATGGAAGACGTGTTAGAAGAACTCGTCGGGCAAATTGCTGAAGTTACTTCGACTTTAAAAGGGGAGGAAAAATTTGATGTCTAATATCTTCCGCTTTATTATTATTGCCCTTTTACTTGCCCTTTCATTCTTATTTTCGAGTGCAGAAAGTGTCTATTCAACAACCAACCGCTTACGTCTCCAAAAAGATATCGAAGAAAAGAAACGCAATAGTCGTCAAGTCAATGCGATCGTTAATGATTACGAAAATACCGTTTTAACGATTTTACTTGGTAATAACTTTAGTGACCGGGATGGCCATTACTTACGATAATACGATGGGTGGCACTGGTCAATATGTTGCTATTTTCACGGCTGTGTTATTTGTAACTTTAGTAATTATTGGAGAAATAATTCCCAAAACCATCGGCGTTAAATTTAATTACCGCCTTGCGTATTTATATTATTATTTATACAAGTTTTTCTATTATTTATTTACCCCAATCCTCTTTGTTTTCCGGCTCTTTAATAAAAAGCGGCAAGCTAAAAAGGCTGAAGTGGTGAATAATGATGGTATTTATACCGAAGACGAACTCCAACTTATCGTCGATGAAATTGAAGAACACGGGTTAATTGATGAAGAAACAAGTGATTTAGTCCGTTCGGCCATTGAATTTACCGAGACCGAAGCCTATGAAATTATGACCCCACGGGTTGATGTCTTTAGTTATGATATTGATGATGACATTAAAGAAGTGATGAAAGAACAAGGAATTTTCAAATTTAGCCGTATTCCGGTTTATGAAGACACGATTGATAACATTATCGGCATTCTTTCAACGAAAGATTTAATTAAATTGACATTAAGTAAGAAGAAGATTAACATCCGCTCGCTTATTAAAGCCCCGCTTTTTGTCCACCATACAAAGAACATTAGCCAAATTCTCACCGAATTTAAGAAAACTAAAAACCATATTGCCATCGTTATTGACGAATACGGCGGTACCGAAGGGATTATTACAATGGAAGATATCCTTGAAGAAATCATTGGGGAAATTTGGGATGAAAGCGATGAAGTTAATGAACCGATCATTAAGAAAGCCGAGAACCATTATTTAATTGATGGTGGCCTCAATATTGAAGACTTCTTTGAACTATTTGAATTAGATGAAGATGAAGATAATGATTATGATACTGTCGCCGGTTGGTGTTTAGAGATGCTCGACCGCTTTGCGAAAGTTGGCGATACCTTCCGTTATGAAAACATTCTCGTTAAAATCACTAAAATTGATGGTTTTGTTGTTGATAAGATTGAAGTATTTGTTGAAGATAAAGAATAATTATGCGTACTGTTACTTACTTAAAAAAGATTCCGAATTTAAAAGGAAAAACATATATTATCACTGGGGCGAATAGTGGTCTAGGGTTTGCCCTAGCCGCTTTACTTTTAGAAAAAAAAGCGCATGTCATCACCGCGAATAGAAGTAAAGAACGGTCACTAAAAGCCAAAGAAAAACTCTTAGAAATGTTTCCAAATGGACAAATAAGTGAATATTATTTTGATCAAGCTAATGAAGAATCAATTATTGCTTTTGTCAATACTTTAAAACAAGAAAAGGTTCATTTTGATGGCATTGTCTTTAATGCTGGCATTTATATTCCCGGACGGGGACTAAAAACGAGCAATAACATGGGACGTACCTTTGGGGTCAATTATTACGGAAACTATTTACTCACAAAGTTATTAGTCGAAAATGATTTAATTAGTGAAGAAACGAGACTAGAGTACACCACATCGCCCGCTGCCAAGAAAAAAGAATTAATTAAGCATTTTGATAAAGTGATGACCGGCGAAAGAATAAGTCGTCACAAGCAATATAAAGCCTCAAAAGCCGCCTTAAATATCTTTACCTTGGGGCTTATGACCAAAAGTGAAGTCGTCCCTTTTACTGTCAAAGGCAAAGTTTCCCTTTAT
>CALAWM010000130.1 GCA_937895315.1 uncultured Caryophanales bacterium
GTATTTATGAAACGATTAGAATATCCCCGTCCTAGTTTAGTAAGAAAAGAATGGATGAGTCTCAATGGCCCCTGGGATTTTGCCTTTGATGATGATAATGAAGGCTTAGCAAATGACTTTGTCCATAATGGGCATTATCCTTTAAAGATCAATGTTCCCTTTGCTTTTCAAACCGAATATAGCGGCATTAATGATCAAAGTTTTCATGATTACATGTGGTATCGGAAAACATTTAAAGTAAAAAAACAAGACGGAAAACGTTATATTTTACATTTTGGCGCCGTTGATTATGAATGTAAAGTATTTTTAAATGGCCAAGAAATTGGTGAACATATCGGCGGACAAGCACCCTTTAGTTTTGATATTAGTGACTTTTTAACCTTTAAAAAGGAAACACTTGTCGTTTACGTCAAAGATCCTTCGACGGAATTAAGTATGCCACGCGGTAAACAATACTGGAAAGAAAAATCGGAAGTTATTTGGTATAACCGTACTTCGGGTATTTGGCAATCGGTATGGCTTGAAATCGTCCCTGATGCTTATATTAAAGAAGTAAAGATTACCCCTTTATATGATGAAGGAAAAGCGGCGATTGAAGTTAAAGTTAGTAAAGTGGGAGAAATGCTTTCCTTAATGATTGATGATGCGACTTATCGCCATAAAATGGAAGATTTAACCTACACATTTACGGTGAGATTGTTAAATGATGATGGTGATTTTGTAGAAAAATCATGGTCGCCAGAAAATCCTTATTTATTCCCGTTAACTTTAACGTATGGCGCAGATACTTTAGAAAGTTATTTAGGAATGCGCAAAGTTCATGCTGAGCACGGTATCACTTATTTAAACAATAAACCATATTACTTTAAACTCGTGCTTGATCAAGGATATTGGCCTGAAAGTTTATTAACCCCGCCGAGTATTGAGGCTTTAAAATATGATATTGAAATAAGTAAAGCCATGGGTTTTAACGGTGCCCGGAAGCATCAAAAATGTGAAGATCCTTACTTTATGTATTACGCTGATCACCTTGGCTATTTAGTGTGGGGTGAAATGGCAAGTTCGATTAAATTTAGTGAACTCTCGGCGTGGCGTGATATTAATGAATGGCAACAAATCTTAAAACGTGATTATAACCATCCTTCCATTGTCGCTTGGGTTCCCTTAAATGAAAGTTGGGGCGTTGATGACATTAACACTGACTTAAGACAGCAAAAGCATGCCCTTGATTTATATAATCTTTTAAAAGAAGCCGATAAGACCCGTTTCATCGTTGGCAATGATGGATGGGAACAAGTGATAACCGATATTTGTGCAATTCATAATTATAATCACGGTAAAGTTGATGATTTAGATGCACAAAAGAAATTTAGACATGATATTAATACAAAAGATGCCTTACTACAAAGCACCCCAGCGAATCGGCCGATTTACGCGAAAGGGTATGAATATCAGGGTGAACCAATTCTTCTTACCGAATTTGGCGGGATAAGTTATGAAGTAAATGGCCAAGGATGGGGTTATACTGCCGTGAATGATAGTAATATTTTACTTAGTGAATACAAAAGAATAATTAATGACATTAATGATAGTGAAGTTCTTGCCGGCTTTTGTTATACACAATTAACGGATGTCGAGCAAGAAATAAACGGCTTATTAACATATGACCGGAAACCAAAATTACCGGTTGAAAAGATTAAGGAGGTGAATGACCTTATTCAAAAATACAAATAGTTAATTATGCTTCCTACTTTTCGAGCAAAGTAGTTAAAAATCAATGATTGAAGCACAAAAATTAGTCGCAAAATGTTTTGATGAAAGGAGCAAAAATGAAAAGTAAAACATCAAAATTATTAATTGCAATGCTTGGTCTTGCAATGCTTGTTAGTTGTAACAAACCAAGTGAAGAACCGCCTCTTAGTGAAGAGCCTTCTATCACGGAAACATCTGTTCCAACGACAAGTGAACCAGATCCAGAACCAGGAACCCCAATTCGCCTTGGGACTGCTGCTGACGCTATTAGCCACAAAGGTGAATTAGTCTTAGACGTCAAAGAAAAAGTTACTTTAACCTACGCTCGCACGGTTGAAGGCGTTTCGCGCGTCAAATACACAGTTGAAGAAGGCGTAACATATGATGCTCTCACCCTTTATCTTGAAAATAGTGAAGCGGTCAGTGGCAATCGTTATACCTTAACCTTCAAAGTAACCGCCGCGGTTGCTTTTGTCGGAATTTTAAATGGTACACCACATGATTTCGTTCGTGGTGAACAAGAAGTCACCCTCCACTTTGATGAAGGTGAAGCCCCAAGTTTAGGCTTTATCTTTGCCTCGAGTGAAGAAGGCTTAGGTCTTAAAGACAATGAAGTAAGTTTCCAAAACTTCGTCTTTGTTGAAAGACAATATGATAGTGTTGAAGATATCGTAATCGACGCTAGTAATAGTGACTGGGTTAATACAAGAGCCTATGAAAACACGGTTGGTGTCCATGGTATTACCCCAACAACCGCCCATAAATCCGTTGATTTCTACGCAACATTAACATCAAAAGGTTTATATTTACTCGCTGATGTCCAACATGATCTTTATGTTACTGATGCTGCAACTTGGTGGCAAAGTTCAAACTTTGAATTTTTCATCAATGGTAATAATCAATACTGGGTCAGCGGAAAAGTTGAAGGTGAAGCAAATCACTCAAAATCTGCTAACATTAGTGAAGCTGCTTGGCTTACCACCCCACAAGAAACCGAAGGTTTAGCCGCATATCATACGATCGTTGAAGCGTTTGTCGCCCTCGATAAATTACCACCCGCCTCAGTCGTTGCTGGGGAAATTCGGGTTGGTTTTGCTTGGAAAACTGATGGTGATGTCAATACTGGCGGGGAAGCCGCTGGTGGTGGCGAAGATCCATATTGGGTTCCAGCTGGAACTTGGACCCACAACGCTGCACAAACTTTCGTTGACGTGAACGGTATTCACCGCGAAACTCAACTTAGTTTTGAACCAACTACACTAGCCATCGATGGGGATTTAAGTGACTGGGAAGCATTACCAGCATTCACCAATAAAGTCCATATTGCTGGTGACTTAGAAAGTGCACATAAAAACGTTTCATTCTACGCTTTCATCAATGAAGAAGGTCTCTTTGTCGCTGCCCGTGCCGAACATGATGTCTTTATTAATGATCAAGAAGTGTGGCATATGAATACGAACTTTGAATTCTTCATGAATGGTGGAAATCAAAATTATGTCGCCGCTAACGGAAATGTCTCCTTTGGTGCTGGCAAAATTGTCAATGCCCCACTTGGTGGCGAAGGTAAAGCAACCTACGTTACTGTCGCCGAAGCCTTTATTCCTGCTGCTGCTTATTCCCTTGATGAATTAAATCAATTCCTTAAGGTCGGTTTTGCTTGGAAGACTAATGGCGACCTTGCAACCGGATTAGGTGGAAGCGCAGGCGGACCAGATGCTTGGTGGTTTGAAGCCGGACACTTCCCAAATAACCTCGCAGAACAATACTTTGTAACGAGTGATGGCGTCTTTGCCGTCAACCCATTTCTATAATCGAAATAATTTAACTATTAATTTAACATAATTTTTATGGGTCATTAGCTTCCTAGTGACCCTCTTCTTTTTTTGGATTAATAACGACAAAAATAATGGCATAACATGGAATAATTGTTATAATAAAGAAGATAGGAAAGGATAATATCATCATGGAACTTTATAAATTAGAAAATGATTTTCTGCGTGTTACTTTTTTAACAACGGGGGCGACAATTTACACCTTTGAAGTAAAACCACTTAACTACCGAAATATTGTGCTTTCCACGAAGGATATAAGTCACTATAAGACACCTGATAATGGGTATTTTGGGGCAAGTGTAGGTCCGGTTGCCGGACGTTTAAAAGAAGGTAAATTCTTACTAAACGGCGTTACCTATCACACTGAACAAAATGAAAAAGTAACCAATACCCTCCATGGTGGTTTTCATTCCTTTGCCTTTAAAGAATTTAATGTTTTGGTCGAGACAAATGACCAACTTGTCTTTGAATATAACACCGCCGAAGATGAAGGTGGATTCCCTGGAATGATGTCATTAAGAGTCATTTACACCCTTAAAGAAAATGGTTTAGAACTTAATTATCAAGCGCGATGCACGAAAGATACCATCATTAACATTACAAATCACAGTTATTTTAATTTAGATGGGGGCGGGAACATATTAGATCATACCTTAAAAATGAACGCAACTGCCGTCTACGAATTAGATGAAAAACAAATAAACATAAAACCCATTAAAGTAAAAAGAAATAGTGTTTTTAATGTCCGTAATGACCGAAAACTTAAAGATATAGTACTCAATGAAGAAGTTAATAAAGCACCAACAATGGGCCTTGATCACCTTTTTATGGTAAGTGATGGGGTCTTAACTTTAACGACAAAAGATCTCGCTTTAGTGGTAAGCTCCAATTACCCAGGATTTCAACTTTACTCAACGAATTTTCCGCCCAAATTCCCACTTATCAATAATGAACCCGTTAATCTATATCACGGTTTAGCAATCGAACCAGTTGCGTTAGTAACAAGTAATACTTTTGAATATAAAAATCTAGAGCTCAAAGCCCTAGATACTTATGAAAAAACGATTACTTACGAAGTAATTATTCTTTAATAGCGTGTGTTCCTTCACTAATGGAAGTTGTAAAGAAGGTTGGTTCATAACCAATCTTTTTAGTATATTCATTAACGACAAAGGTTTTAAGGTTTTCAACTTTTTCTTTTGGTACGATCCCAATTGCGCAGCCGCCAAATCCGGCTCCGGTCATTCTGGCGCCAAGGGCACCGCCTTCTTTAAGAAGGTCCACTAAAGTATCAAGTTCAATTCCCGTAACTTCATAATCATCACGCAATGAGTTATGCGATTCATCTAAATACTTGGAAAATGTTAAAATATCGCCTTTTTGTAGGGCTTTGGCACTATTAATGGTCCGTTCTTGTTCGGTTATAATATGGCGAACACGGCGGAAAGTTAAAGGACCAAGGATTTTTTCAATATTTGGTAAGTCTTCTGACGTTAAATCCGTTAAATGATTGATGGTGTAATAAGCACTCAATATTTTAAAAGCAGTCATCGTTTCGTTATAACGTTCATTATATTTTGAATCACTCAAGCCGCGTCTTTTATTCGTATTGACGATCACTAAAGCGTAATCTTTCAGTTCAAGCGGAACACTTTGATATTCCAAGGTCCCGGTATTTAAAAGTAAAGCATGGTCTTTTTCGCCATGGGCAATAATGAATTGATCCATGATGCCACTTAAGACCCCAATGTATTCATTTTCTACTTTCTTGCCTAATAGGGCAATATCTATTTTTGATAAACCAAGATTAAAAGTGTCGCTTAACATTTTTAAAAGTAATAATTCTAATGATGAAGAAGAAGAAAGTCCGGCACTTGTCGGCATATCGCTTTCAATATAAATATTGACCCCAATTGGGATAACGTATCCTGCTTCTTTTAATACCGCAAAAACCCCACGGGCGTAATTGGCCCATGCTGTCTTTTTATCTTTTTCAAGGTTAATTAAGTTAAAAGTTACAACATTATCGCCGTATCCTTCACTAAAAATAGCCACGTTATTATCGCGTCTTACACTTAATGCTCCGTAGGTACCAATATCAAGGGCGGCGGGGAACACTAAACCACCATGATAATCAATATGTTCACCAATTAAATTAACGCGCCCTGGTGAAAAGTAAAAGGCTTGGGCATCTTCATTAAATATTTCATTAAAGCGTTTTGCTAAATGAATTTTATTGGCCATTGTCATATCCTCCGGGTCGGTAACGTTCCTATATATTTTACATGAATTGCCTTCTTTTTACTCATAGAGTAACAATAAAATGAAATATTGACGTATAAATCCTTTTATTGACCAGCAAATTGATATAATAATGGCGGAGGAAGATAAAATGGAAATTCGTGAAATTAAAAAAGAAGCCAAAGCCCTTATCAAGGGACAGGTTTTAATGATTTTTGTCGTTTTGCTTTTGATGGGGGCGGTCTCAGGGATGACAAGCGGACTTTTAAGCCCAGTTTTAGCCTTTGGCTTTTACTTAATTGTTAATGATTTAATAATGAAAAAAGAACTTGATTTTAATCGTTTTGTCGAACCTTTTCGTAACTTAAATCAAGCGCTTAAACTTGTGGTCGTTTCGCTATTATACGGCATATTTGTTATGCTTGGTCTTATTTTATTAATTATCCCGGGAATTATCATTAGTTTAATGTATAGCCAAGCGATCTTTATTATGATGGATGATCCTGACATTGATATTTTTGATGCCTTTCGAAAAAGTAAAGAAATGATGCAAGGGTACAAAACCCACCTCTTTGTCTTTGGGCTTAGTTTCATTGGTCATTATTTATTAATTCTTATTACCTTTGGGCTTTGGAGTATATATGCCTTACCATTCTTTGAAGTGTCAAGAGTAAATTATTATTTACATCTTAAGAAAGTAAGTAAAGTCCCTTTATCTGAAGAAAAAGAACCCGTCGTTACCGAAGATATTAAAGATGAAGATATTATTGATAATGAAGAGTCCAATTCCGTGCAAAATGATAAAAAAGTAGTAGAATAAAAGATAAGAAAAGAGGAACAAAGATGAACAAAGAACAATTAAAGATTATGAAAGAGCATCAAGGCTTCATTGCTGCCCTTGATCAAAGTGGTGGTTCAACCCCGAAAGCTCTTTTAGCTTATGGTGTCAAAGAAGATTCTTATAAAAATGAAGAAGAAATGTATTTAGCCGTCCACGCGATGCGGAGCCGGATTATTAAAAGTCCTGCCTTCAATAAAGAACACATCCTCGGCGCGATTCTTTTTGAAAACACGATGAATAAGAAGATTGATGGTTTATACACTGCCGACTTCTTATGGGAAGAAAAAGGAATTATTCCTTTCTTAAAGATTGATAAAGGTTTAGCGGAATTAGATTGCGGTGTGCAATTAATGAAACCAATGCCGGAATTAGATCAATTATTAAAACTTGCTAATGAAAGACATATCTTTGGGACCAAAATGCGTTCCGTCATTAAAGAAGCAAGTGAACCAGGTATTAAAAGCGTGGTTGAACAACAATTCGCCGTCGCTCGTAAAGTTATAAGTTACGGTTTAGTGCCAATTATTGAACCTGAAGTCGATATCCATATCGATGATAAAAAAGAAGCCGAAGAATTACTTCACAAATACTTATGGATTGAACTTAATAAACTTGCCGATAACGAATTAGTAATGTTTAAATTAACAATTCCAACCGTCCCAAATCTCTATCTTGATTTTATGAGTGATAAAAGAGTAGTCCGCGTTGTCGCCTTAAGTGGTGGCTATACCATGGAACACGCAAATTACTTATTAACACAAAACAAAGGATTAATTGCGAGTTTCTCAAGAGCGCTTGCTGAAAACTTACGTGTCAGCCAAACTGATGAACAATTTGATAAGACATTAGATAAAGTTGTCACCGCGATTTATAAAGCAAGTATTACTTAATCAAAAACAAAACAGTTTAGCCCCATCAACATGGGGCTTTTTATTTAAAAGGAGACCAATAATGACGAAAATCGATATTGAAAAATGGAACCGCAAGAAACATTATTTATTCTTTAAAGATATGACCTATCCCCTTATTAATGTAAACGTAAATGTCGATATTACTAATCTTTTAAAGTATGTAAAAAGTCATCACTTATCATTTGCGAAAACCTTTTTATTTGTGACAACCAAAGCCTTAAATAGTGTCGTCGAAATGCGGATGCGTATTCGTGATGACGAAGTAATTATCCATGACATCATCCACCCTTCTTTTACCGTCCTAGGTAAAAACGAAGTGTTTCACTTTTGTGAAGTAAAGTATATTGATAATTTATTTAAATTTAGCGAAAACGCGGAAATTGCAATGCAAAAAGCGCTTATTGATGAATCGTTAAGTGATGAACCAGGACGTGATGATTATATTTTTGTGTCTAGTTTGCCGTGGTTTTCCTTTAATAGTATTACCCATCCCATTAATAACAATAAAAACGAATTAAGTGTGCCGCGCTTAACGTGGGGTAAGTATTTTGAAAGTGCAGGGAAAACCCTTATTCCTTTATCAATTGAAGTTAATCATGCCTTAGTTGACGGCATTCATATCGCCAAGTTTCTTGATGCTTTAAATTCGCTAAGTAATAATATTGATAATGAATAAAAAAAGCGCATTAAGCGCTTATTTTTTTAAGGTAATTTCGTATATTTCTTTAAGTCTTTCCCCGATCTTTTTTATGCTACGTTCTTCAGCGACTTTATATCCTTCTTCGCGCGTATCGACCGCCGTTTTATTCATGATATTATCGATCAATACTTTGAATTCTTCATTATTTTTGCCTTTAAAGACGTTCTTTTCATGGACGAGCCATTCTTCATAGACCCCAATATCCCGGACAATAACCGGACATTTGCTGGCTAGTGCTTCAAGGACAACAATTCCTTCCGTTTCTTCATATGTGGGAAAGAAGAAGACATCGGCGCTTGCATAGGCGCCTTCAATAATATCTCCGGCGATATAACCAGGAAGGATGACATTTTTTGGTTTATGGCGAATGGCTTTTTTAATCTTTCGGGATAATAACGAAGCCGGAGTATGACCAAACCATATGAAAGTATAATCTGGACGATCTTTAGCAATTTCAATTAAATCATGGAGTCCCTTTCGGGCGAAATATAAGCCAACGGTCATAACAACTTTTTGGTCGGGTGTTAAGTTAAAATATTCCCGGAACTTTTTAATCTTTTCACTATTTTCTTTATTGAAACGTTCAAGATCAATCCCGTTTGATAAAGGATAGATATCACGTTTTAAATTATAAGTATCGAGTAACTTTTTTGAATAGGGCGTGGGAGTAATTAAAACATCACCAAGTTTATAGGCGCGCTTAATATACATTTTAAAGAACGGGGCAATTTGATTACTAAAGAGGAAGGAATTTTGAAAATCTTCTTTCGTACTATGGGCGTGCCACACGACTTTTTTACCGTGACGATGGGCTTTTCTTGCCATCCGCCATGAGGCTTTATCTATTGTATTAATATGGACGACATCATAATCTTCTTTGGGGTCAGTTGTAAAAGGAACCCCGGCCTCGGTCAAGGCTTTAACTTGATGGCGCATTGCTCTGCCAATGCCGGATTTATCATATAATTTTTGCTTTTTGTTAAAAAGTAATACTTTCATCATCATTTCCTCATTTCGTCTCTATTTTAGCATATAAAGGGAATGACGGGATGGTGACCTAGGTTTTAGGGGTTAAAGATGGTATAATAGATAAGAAATAACGACGTAAAGGAGTGATAATATGCCTTATATTTCGCATTTTGCTAGTAAATTAGGGACGATTACGCTTTTAAGTGACGGTGATTTTCTAACTGGCCTATATTTTGATACCCAATTAGAAAAAAACTTTGAACCAGCAAAGTATGTAAAGAAAGATCATCTCCATGTTTTTGTCATAACTCAGGAATATTTAGAATCATATTTTAAAGGTGAAGAAACCTCAGTGCTTCCGCCACTGAATTTAAAAGGTACACCTTTCCAAAAAATCGTTTTTGATGAATTACTTAAAATACCTTACGGCACGCTTATTACCTATGGCGAATTAGCAGATCGTGTCGCCAAAATTAGAGGGGTGTCTTTGATGTCATCCCGGGCGATTGGTCACGCCGTCGGTCAAAATCCAATTTCAATTATCGTTCCGTGTCACCGTGTCATCGGCGCCAAAAATAAATTAACAGGCTACGGGGGCGGAATCCCTTTAAAACGGAAACTATTACAAATTGAAGGTCACGATTTAACGAAATTTAAGGACTAATCTTTACGATTTTTGTCAATTAAAATATTTTTTGATTATATCATTTGTGTAAACGCTTACATATGCTATGCTAATTATAGACCACACATATAAGGAGGAAAAATATGAGAAAAGCTTTTGCCGCTGTATTTGTTGCAGCGCTAGCGGCCACACTTGCGTCATGTGGCAAACAAACATTTGAGATTGCGTTAGTTACCGACGTCGGTACCATTAACGACAAATCATTCAACCAAGGAGCATGGGAAGGTACGAAAAAATATGCTGAAGAAAAGAAAATCAGCTATAAATACTACCAACCAAGAAGTGCATCCACTGACGACTATATCGCCACAGCCGAAACCGCCATCAACAATGGTGCGAAGGTTGTCGTCACTCCTGGATTCTTATTTGAAAACGCTGTTTGGAAACTCCAAACTAGCCATCCAGAAGTCAAGTTTATTTTATTAGACGGTTCACCACATAACGTTACCGACTGGGATACGAATGCTACATTAGATGGTGGCGCTCCAAACTTTGATGTAAAGAAAAACGTTTATCCAATCTTCTATGCTGAAGAAGAAGCTGGCTTCTACGCTGGTTACGCCGCTGTCCATGAAGGAATGAGAAAACTCGGATTTATGGGCGGAATGGCTGTTCCTGCCGTCGTTCGCTTTGGTTTAGGATACATTGAAGGGGCAAAATATGCCGCTAACGAACTCGCACTTGCTGATAATGCAGTTGAAATGAGTTATAGTTATTTAGGCGACTTTGGTCCAAGTGAAGGTCACCAAACAAAAGCCAAATCCTGGTATGATACCGGAACCGAAGTTATCTTCGCCGCTGCTGGTGGTGCTGGAAACTCCGTCATGGCCGCTGCAAGTGATTCCACTGATAAATGGGTCATCGGTGTTGACGTTGATCAAAGTTCACAATCAGACCGCGTCTTAACAAGTGCCATGAAAGAACTTGGTAACTCCGTTTACCAAACCTTAGAAGGCATTTATGCGGAAACTCCAGTCGAAGGTGGCACCGCCAGTTTACTTGATTCCAAAGTTGATGGCGTTGGTTTACCAGAAGACTTCAGCCGTTTCCAAAACTTCACCAAAGCACAATATGATGCAATTTATGCAAAAGTCGTTGCCGGTCAAGTTACAATCGAAAAAGGCGTTGATGCCCCAGACTACGTTGGTCTTGGTGGTACCAAAGTCAAAGTTACCGTTATTGAATAGTCTTTAAAAACTTAAATTATTAAGTTAGGCCGTAGTTAAACTACGGCCTTTTTTTATATTTCCATATGCATATTTTTTCTTATGCTATAATTTACCCATAGTAAAAAAGGAGTTTTCATTATGTCCTACGTTATTGAAATGTTGAACATAATCTGATTGTTGTAATTTCCGATATT
>CALAWM010000131.1 GCA_937895315.1 uncultured Caryophanales bacterium
GGAAAAGAGCAGGCTCTTAAAGATAAAGAGTATCAACTTAACCAAGATGCCATGATTACTATTGGCAATAGTTTAACTCAAATTGTCGGGGGATTAGAAAATTGCCTTTCTTTATATGAGATTACCCCAGATAGTTATACAATTCAACGTTATAATAATAAAATTTCAACTTATGGCTATAATGTCAATGAGTATTATAATGATTCATCGTGGTTCACGGCTGGTTATTTTGTGGCGCAATGCGAAATTACCGGTAATTGTCCGATGGACTGGAAAAATGCGATTGCTTCTAAATTTGCCAGCGGCATCAGGATAGTGAGTGTATGAATGAGTATGATGACGATTGGGTTATTTATCAGGGTAACAGAATCCTAAGGAAAGATATTGACAAAATCGCTTATTATGATAAATATTTCGAACGTTTAGCGGAAAATGTTTATCAGTGGAAAGGGGAAGGATTGGATTTTGCTTATTTGGAAAAGTTGCTTTATCTCGACGGTATGGCCGTTATTTTTGTCCATCCTACTTTTGGACTTAAGTGCGGTCATGTAACCCAGAAAAGTTATAGTCCAGAAGGCAAAGTAAGAAAGTGTATCCCAAGACTTGAGTACGGCACTGAATCCGACAATACGGTTTATACGGACGGTAAAGATTGCGTTATAATTTATGATACTTTTTCGATGATGAGCCGTCGCAACGGCATTAGGAAATTGGATACGATTACTGATATTGATGATTCCGTAAATGTTCAGGTCGCAAATCAGAAATTTCCGTTGGTTGCTATAACGGATGATTCAACTTTAGGCCATGGTTCTTCAAAAATCATTGATAAAATTACGTATGCCATGAAAGATTTGTATAAGAACGCAAAAATGCTTTTTATTCCTTCTTCCATCGCTGGTTCGATTAAACCGCTAAATCTGAATACGGCTTTTAACGCTATTGACCTTATGCAAGTCCAGAAATCTATTATCAATGATAATAAAGAGTGGTTGGGGATTGATTCCCAAGATGCGGTTCCTAAAGCAGAACGTAAAATTGTATCAGAGCAGGAAGGAAACAACGATACACTTATGCTTTTCCGCGATGATGGATTTAAAGCGCGGAAAATCGGCGCGAAAAAATGTAAAGATGTTTTGAATCTTGATATTGAACCTATGCTTTCTCTTTCAACGGATGAAACACCTAATCCAGAAGGAACAGAAAATGACAATTGACCAAGCAAAATCTGTTACGGGTGATGAAGAACCGTATTATACGGTTTTTTATCGTGATGTACCCGAAATGTACCGTTTCGATGTATTGGAAATTCCCGACGATATGCCGCTCATTAAAGCGATTTGGGCTAACTTGGCCGTTAAACTTAACCTTCATTATCGGGATTTTGAAATTAACGGAAAAACCTATCAGGATTTTTATGAAAATCTGAAAGATTCACTCAATATCGTCGGGGATACGGTAGAAAGGCATTTAGAGGTTTATGAAGATGATATTTGTAAGCCGATTTTGGGCCGTACTGAAACGGTTACTTATGGCGATAAAGTTACTAATGCGTCCCAGA
>CALAWM010000132.1 GCA_937895315.1 uncultured Caryophanales bacterium
GGGCAAGTGATGATCTCATCAGCGGACAATCAACCTTCATGGTCGAAATGATTGAAGCAAATTATGCTTTACGGAAAGCGACCACTAATTCACTTTTACTTTTTGATGAAATAGGGCGCGGGACCTCAACGTATGATGGAATGGCTTTAGCCTATGCGATGCTTGAATATATCGCTAAAGTTTTAAAAGTGAAAACCTTATTTAGTACCCATTATCATGAGATAACAATGATTGAAGACAATTATGGAAATATTAAAAATATTCATGTCGAAGTGAAAGAAATTGAAAGTAACGTTACCTTCCTTTATAAAATTAAAGAAGGACCAATGAATAAAAGTTATGGAATTAATGTCGCTCGCCTGGCCGGATTACCGCTTGAAATATTAAATAATGCGCAAAATCACCTCCATTCTTTTAGTAATGAACCAAAGAATGTGACGATTGCTAATGAAGAATACGTACCATTAAAACCACTTTGGTATCAACAATTAGAAAATATTAAGATTGAAGAAATGACCCCATTAGAAGCATTAATCTTTTTAAAGAAAATAAAAGATGAAGGATTTAAATAATGGCGAAAATTATACTTTTAGATAATGAACTTGCTAACCAAATTGCCGCGGGGGAAGTTATTGAAAGACCAGCCTCGGTTGTTAAAGAGTTAGTCGAAAATAGTTTGGATGCCGAAGCGACAAAAGTTGATGTTTTCATCTATGAAGCTGGGCGCAAGAAGATTATTATTCAAGACAACGGAACGGGCATTCCTAAAGAACAACTTTCATTAGCCTTTGAAAGACATGCCACCAGTAAAATTCACAGTGTTTTTGACTTATTTAGAATTAAAACGCTTGGATTTAGAGGCGAAGCACTCCCAAGTATTGCCTCGATTGCCAAAATTAGTGTCGAGACGGCGATTAAGGGAAGTAGCGGCGTCAGCGCAACGATGATTGAGGGCAACTTTAAGATGTCGGCGGCTTCTAGTTCAGTCGGGACAAAAATTACCGTTGAAGAACTTTTTTACAATACACCTGCCCGCTTAAAATATTTGAAACTTGATTATACAGAAAATGCGGTAACCCTTGATGTTTTAACAAAAATTGCTCTAGCCCACCCTCAAGTCAGTTTTAGTCTTTATTTTGATGATAAACTACGGTTTAAGACAAGTGGTCGTAATGATTTAAAAGAAACAATTATGAACATATATGGTTTAACCCATGTTAAAAATCTTTTACCGATTAATGTTTCAACGACCGACTTTAAAATCAGCGGTTTTCTTGGTAATACCAATTTAGTGAGAGCCAATAGGTACGGTATCATTACAAACCTAAATGGTCGAAATGTCTATATGCCGAAAGTTCAAAGTGCGATTATTGAAGGATATCATGGCTTTATTGCTCCTTCAAGATTTCCCTTTGTTATTTTAAATTTTGAAATTGAACCTGAACTTGTCGATGTAAATGTACACCCCACCAAAAAGGAAGTACGTTTTTCCAAAGAAGATAAACTTCGCGAAATCTTAATTAAAGAAATACCTTTAGCCCTTCGTCATGATGAATTTATTCCGCAAGACACATATGTTAAGGCAAGTGAACCTAGTGTTTTGCCAGATGAAAAACCATATGAACAAATGCTTTTTGACTTACCCCGGACCGAATTATTTAGTGAACTTCCGATTAATGACGTTAATGAAAAAGAAGTAGCGCCGCTTTTTGACAATAAAGAAGCATTTTTACTTCAAGATGTAACGCCGATTGGTACACTTCACCAAACTTATATTATTTGTGAAACAAGCGATGGCGGATTTTGGTTAGTAGATCAACATGCTGCCCATGAACGAATTAATTATGAAAGGTTTCAAAAGGCATTAAATGAGAATTTACATACTAGACCATTATTGGTGCCTGTTTTATTAAGTTTCTCGCATGCAGAAATGGCTTTATTCACTAATGAAGTAATTGATTTATTAAAGGAAGTTGGGCTTGAAGTCGAAGTTTTTGGTACTAATGATATACGAGTTAAAGCTGTCCCTAATTACACCCATGAATATGATGAACATATTTATATCCAAGACATTATTGAACAAGTCTTAAATGATAAAAAACTTAATCAACAACTCCTAAGAACAAACGCAATTGCAACGATGGCTTGTAAGGCATCAATTAAAGCCAAACACTATCTTTCGAAAACGGAAATGAGTCATTTAATTAGTGAATTATTAAGATCTGAAAATCCTTATAGTTGCCCGCATGGTCGACCAACCATTATAAAGTTCACTAAATATGAACTAGAAAAGATGTTTAAACGGACCGGAACATGATTTTTGTAATTGGGGGTGTGACCGCGAGTGGAAAAAGTGATTTGGCGTTTACCTTTGCAAAAAAAGTAAACGGCATCATTATTAACGCGGATGCGTTTGCCTTTTATCGTGAATTGAACATCGGAACGGCAAAACCTAGTAAAGAAGAACTAGAATCCGTGCCCACGTTTCTTTTTAATAACTTAAAATTAGATGATAAATACTCAATTTATGATTATCAACAAGACGCAAGACGGCTAATAAAGAAATATGAAACGCTTAAAAAGCCTATCATCTTCGTTGGCGGGAGCGGTCTTTACATCCGGGCAGCTTTATATAATTATGAACTTAAAAATGAAGATGCTCCGGAAATTAAAGATGACCCCACGATTAGTAATTTAACCTTACATAGTGAACTCGCTAATTTAGACTATGAGGCGAGTTTAAAGATTCATCCTAATAACCGTAAAAGAGTACTCCGTGCCTTAGCAATTGTTAAAGCCCACAAAACGAAAAAAAGTGATATTGATAATAAGACAAATAGTAATCCGCTTTACCCTTTCATTATGGTAAATCTTGATGCACCAAAAGTTGAACTTGAAAAGCGCATTGAAGCCCGGACCAAAAAGATGTTTCAAGATGGATTGAGGGCGGAAGTGCAAGGTTTATTAGGAAAATACATTGAAAATGTCCAGGGTTTACAAGCGATAGGCTATAAAGAAATATTACAAAATCCTGATGAAACAGATGACTTTTTAATGTCTTTAATTAGTTTACGAACTAGGCAATATGCCAAAAGACAAAGAACCTTTTTCCGTAATCAATTTATGGGTATATGGTTCACTGATAAAGACGCTGCCTTAAAATATTTACTAGAAAAGTATGAGGAGTTAAAAGTATGACGAAACACATCTTAGAAGTTGCTAAAAGTATCGGTTTATCCGCCAAAGATGTAATTCTTTATGGAAATAATAAGGCGAAAATTCTCGAACCGTTTTCTTTAAAGGGAAACGAAGGAAAGTTAGTGTTGATGACGGCGATTACTCCGACCGCGGCCGGTGAAGGAAAAACGACAATGGCCATTGCTTTACATGATGGACTTTGGGCAACCGGCACCCATAGTCTTTTATGTCTAAGAGAGCCTTCCCTTGGGCCCGTCTTTGGTATTAAAGGTGGGGCAACTGGAGGTGGTAAAGCTAAACTTTTCCCAAGTGATGACATTAATCTCCATTTTACCGGAGACCTCCATGCCCTGACTTCAAGTATTAATTTAATTGCTGCCGTTATTGATAATCATATTTATCAAGGTAATGCTTTAAATATTAACCCCGAACGGATTACCTGGAAAAGAGCGCTTGATGTAAATGATCGTAGTTTACGCCGTATAAAAATCAACTTAGGAAAAAATGATGGCACGCCACGTTATGATGAATTTCAAATTACCGTCGCCAGTGAATTAATGGCAATTATGTGCTTAAGTAAAAATCCTGATGAATTTAAACAAAGAGTTAAAGATATTATTATTGGCTTTGATTTTAATGATAACCCAGTAAAGTTAGGAGCTTTGAATATTGAAGATGCAATTATGCGCCTCATGGAATATGCTTTATTACCTAACTTAGTGCAAACCCTTGAAGGAAATCCCGCCCTTGTCCATGGCGGTCCCTTTGCTAATATCGCCCATGGTTGTAACTCCATCATTGCCACAAAATATGCGCTTACTAAGGCCCCAATTGTTGTAACCGAAGCCGGATTTGCAAGTGAATTAGGAGCCGAAAAATTTTGTAATATAAAGTGCCGAACGGCCGGGATTCGTCCCCATCTTAGTGTCGTAGTGGCCACTATCAAAGCCTTGAAACTTCATGGCGGCGTTAGTGAAAGTGAACTAAAAGTTAAAAATGTTGAAGCTCTAAAGATCGGATTTGCCAATCTCGAACAACATTATCAAAACATGGAAAAGTATGGCATTAAAGTTTTAGTGGCTCTCAATGTTTTTAATGATGATCATAAAGAAGAACTTGACGCTTTTGAAGAAGAAATGAACAAGAAAGGATACCATTATTCTTTTGTTACGGCCGTAATTGAAGGAAGTAAAGGTGCCATTCATTTTGCAAATAAAGTCAAAGCATTACTTGAAGAAGAAACTGAATTTAAATTCCTTTATGACCTCGACACAACTGTAAAAGAAAAAATTCATAAAATAGCGACGAATCTCTATCGGGCAAAAGGCGTAAAGTATAGTAAAAGAGCATTAAAAGAACTAGCAGATATTGAAAAACTAGGATTTGGTCATCTTCCAGTTTGTATGGCAAAGACGCCCCTTTCGTTTAGTGATAATCCTTTACTTAAAAACGCTCCACGTGGCTTCAACATTACGATTCGTGAGTTTAGATTAAGTGCAGGTGCCGGTTTTATTGTCGCCTTAACTGGCAAAGTTTTGACAATGCCTGGCTTACCAAAAGTTCCCGCAGCCGTCGGAATGAAAGAGGTCCGCTAATGGAATTAATTAAAGTTAATCTCTATGATGAAGTGGAAATGAAAAAACCACACCCTTGTGTTCATAAGTCACATCGTTTTCAAGTTATCATGCTTGGGGCAGACCTTAAACTACAATGCCTTGGTTGTGGGAATATTGTGATGATTAGTCGTATTAAATTCAACCAAAAATTTAAAAAAATACTAAATAGCCACGAAACGATAATTTTTGATAAATAGTTTTTTATTTGTAAAGTAGGAGGAGCCTATTTTACATTTACATAAAGTTTCAAAATCTTTTGGCATGAATATCGTGTTAAGTAATATTAACTATACTTTTAAACGTGGGTTTCTATATGTTTTACTTGGTCCGTCCGGGAGTGGAAAATCAACTTTGCTTCACATTATTGCTAAACTCTTACCAAGCAATGATGGAACGATCGAATTAGATAATTATCAGATTGAGCCTAGAGATGTAATGCTAGTATTACAACAACCTTTTTTCTATGGCGATATGACAATTGGTGAAAATATTAAAGTTTCTCATATCTTTAATAAAGGGATAACCGACAAAAGCGCCTTAAATTATATCGAAACCTTGCAAATAGGGCATATTTTAAAGCAAAAGGCAAACGTTTGTAGTGGGGGTGAGAAGGCACGCGCAAATTTAGTAAGGGGGTTAGTTGCCAATAAAAAAGTGCTTTTAATTGATGAACCAACTGCGCATTTAGATAGTGTTAATAGCCAAACAATCGCAAATCTTTTATATAAAGAATGTGTAGAAAAAATGGTAATTGTTACAACCCACGAGAAGGAATATTTTTCTTTTCCGCAAACAATATACTTATTCATTGAGCAGGGAAATCTTTATGAGATTACTAACCCTTTCTAAATTAGTGCTAGCCTTTTATAATCGAAATATTGCCAAAAATATTATGATGGTCGCTTTTATGCTTTTTACAAATCTTATATTTGGTTTATTTTCTATCTTCATTGAGAGTGAAAAAGTCGTTATTCCGACACTTAGTGCAAGTTATTTAGAACATTTAAGTGTCGATGTTTCACTTTATGAAAGTATCAGTACTAATAATGACTTGATTAACGTTAAGCGTTATAAAAGACCATCAATTAGTTATCTTGAATCATTTTCTTCTCAATCAGAATTTATTATTCGTCCTGATTTTTCTAAAGTCTTTCGTTATACTAAAGTGTCAATTCACGATAAAGAGTTGCCTTTACCTGAGTTTGTGGTTATCAATAATATTCCGCATGATATTGGTATTAATGAATCTTTTCTTGAAGTTATTAAAGAATCCGTTAGTGTGGATGAAAAATCATTATTATTGGATTTCAATTTGTTGCTTCCGCAAATGAAAGAAGATAGTTTAAACATTGAATACAATACAACTTTAAAAATTGATTTTATATATCAAGAACCAGCATACTTTTCGGTGCCTAAAATTTACATATCTCAAGACTTCGTCGATCAAAATATTGGTTCCTTGAAAATTTATGAGGAATTAATGCTTAGTAACTACTTATTTAATTTACATTCTGAACATGAAATGACTAACTATAGGTTTCGTCTCCATTTTAATAACTATGAAGAACGTATGAAATTTATTAAAATAGTTGAGGATATTAACACTAATCAAAACGGTGTAGAACTAACAAGTGATGAAATAATTAAAGTAAAGAGTTTTTCGTCACTTTATGATTATCTAAATATATTGGTCACAGTCTTTTTAGGATTTATCATTATTGGTGGTTTAGTAATGAATGGTATTATTTCTTACACCGCCTTAATGTCGCTTCAAAAACAAATGGCGTTACTTAATATTTTAGGAGCAACAAAGGTTGACTTGCTTTTTCTATTTATCCTTATTAATTTATGTAATTTTATAATGGGTCTTATGTCCTTTTTATTATTACCCTATTTGTTACCGGTTGTCAGCACCGTGTTTTATAAGTTTCTCCATATAAGAGTGGCGATTTCCATGAATCTACTGACGATATCAACCATCATCTTTCTTAACATTATCGTATTCATGATCTTACTAATTTTACTTTTTCTGATCAATAATCGACGTCCGTTATTGTATTTGTTATTAGATGCTTAATTTACGAAATATCCGTTTTTCTATCAATAACCGCACAATCATAAAGATTGATCATTTTTCCATTAAAAAACCAGGATTATATGTTATTCTTGGTCCGTCAGGTTGTGGGAAGACCACTTTACTTAATTTAGTAGCGGGTTTAAATACCAATTATAGCGGTGAGATGCGTGTTTTAAATCATAATTATCAACGAATGAGTGAAAAAGAAATTACAAAATTTCGTTCTTCCCATGTCGGTGTATTCTTCCAACATAATATCTTTTTAGATGACTTAACTTTAGAAGAAAACATAAGCCTTACTAATGTAATAAATACTAAAAAAACTGTGGGTTTATCAAAAAATAGAAATGAACAAATTGCCAAAAAACTTAACATCTTTAATGTCCTCCATCAAAAGGTTAAAACTTTATCTGGTGGTGAAAAAACAAGAGGTTCAATCGCCCGTACATTGATGAGAGAAGTACCACTTTATCTTTTTGATGAACCAACAGCGGCGCTTGATCCGCAAAACGCCTTGAAAGTTATGGAACTTATTAAGGAAAAATCTCATAAAAGTATTGTGATTTTAGTAACCCATGATGAAGAACTAGCCAACAAATTTGCCGATACAATCTTTACGATGAAAGATGGGGAAATATATAGCATTAAAAAGATAAACTATGTAGCAAATAACCAACTAATAAAACCACAACATGTAAACTATCAAGCCAACACTTCCTTTATTACCCAAAGGTTATTAAAAGCAAAGAAAATCCGAAATTTAGTAACAGGAGGAAGCGTTAATTTAGGTCTAGTGGGATTAGGATTATCCTTTCTCTTATTAAGCAGTGTTAACACTAAGTTATCAAATACTTTTAAAGGACAGTTTGATGAAAAAACCGCATACATTAAGCCTAATTTCCAACCGCAGATTAATGTAATCAAAAGTCCACCCGAAAATGAAATTTCTAAGGACATAGTGGCCAATTATCAATTAGGAACACTATACTTAAATAATTTTGATGAGATTTTTCCAACCACCAATGATTTAGTGTTATATAAAAATAATAGTCGCATAATTCTTCCATCATTTCATAGTGCATTATTCAATGAGTGTATTTTTTTAGAAGAAGTTAAGGCTGACCTTAATCCCTTTATCGAAGAGCTAGAACATGATGAAATTGCCCTTACCCTACCTTACGATGATTTTAAGATTTTACAAAACATCCTCGGTTTACCGTTTCGAAATAACTCCATTGATTTAGGGCGCTATTTAAAGGATCATGAAGTAAATCTTATCCTTGAAGTAAGTAATAATAACTGGGACTATTTTGATGAGCATAGTTTTCGCTTAAAAAGTGTTCGACTTGGTCAAGGAGCAGCGGTCATTATGGGTAAACCGCATTATGTATCTAAACTTTTTGAAGAGAAAATGACGCTACCTAGTTCTTTAAATTTAACCAAAGTTGAAGAATATCCCTGGACTTTAAAAAAGGTGCATTACTTACTTGCAAAGGAACCCGAAAACATTCTCTGGAATAAAGAAATATACCAAAAATACATTGTTTTCACCGCAAAAAAGGGATATTTTTCAACTATTCAAGATAACGAATTACTTTCTAAACGATTAATTGTTCTGGAAAATCCGCCACATTTTAATAGTCTTTTGTCCTCATTTTATCAAAAAGAAAATCCCCTCTTTTATTCATTTACAAATGGTCTAACCTTTATTGAAGAAATGATGATGCTTGGCTTTCAACACAACTTTTTCTTGGCAAAAGATCGTGAACTGTTAGAAGGTGTTATCACAATAGATAAAGCAAGTAATGAGACAAATAATAGAGAATTTTCTTATCCTGACGGAATTATTAATTTAGCGATACAGTTTAATGGCTTTGGGTCTTTTGCCTACTATCAAAGTAAACAAAACTATTCATTAAACGAAATAGGGATTTCAAGTGGACTTGCAATGGAATTATATGGCCACACAGAAGTAACAGGTGAAAGTTTATTGATCGGAGCACTTACCAGTACTGAGTCTTATGGAGATGTCATTAGTAGAAGTTATGAAACAACAAGTTTAAAAATAAAAGAAGTAAATATGAATGAAGAAATAGCAATATATCAAGATCCGCTCTGGACATATCTTTTATTTAAGGATATTTTGGGTGTAAACCCATTAAACCTTATGATTAATGGCGCAATATATGCTGAAGTAGAAGATAGGCAAATTGATGATTCTTTTACCCTTTCGTATCCCTATAAAACTTTTAAAGGGTTAATCGATGAAACCTTAAATGATTTAGAGGGTTATACCCTTTTTATCGCCGCGGGTGCCTTTATGCTCTCGGCACTTATAATCTTAATGGTTATCTATTTGCTTGTTTTTGAAACAAGTGAACAATTTAGTAGTCTTTATCTTATGGGCTATACAAAAGATACGATCCATGAAGTAATCAGCATGTATATTATTCGCTTTGTCGGTTCAATCATCATTATGTCTTTAGGACAACTGTTGTTTTTCTCGTTTTTGATTGAATTTATAACGATGAACATATTACAAACGGGATTTACCTATACTTTCGTTTTACGTCCATACCTAATTGTTGTTACTTTCGCGGTGTCGCTGCTTATTATCCTTCTGCTTTTCTTTAAACAAAGAATGAAAAAAATCGATTTATTACAATTTTCGAAAAAGGATTTATAAAAAAATCAAATATCATTTATATCCATAAATCGGTAATAATTAGGAAATTGGAAACATTTTCTTTCAAAAACATAAAAAAATTACAAACTATTAGTGGTTTAACGTTGTGAAACTTTACATTCTTGATATAATACATTATGTGTTAAAACACAAATAGACTAGACTACATAGTCATGGAAGGATTACTGATGAAGGGCACTATTAAAATGTTCAACAAGGAAAAAGGCTTCGGCTTCATTCACACTGAAGACGGACAAGACGTCTTTTTCCACTACTCATCACTTGCGATGGAAGGTTTCAAAACCATCGCTCCAGGTGAACAAGTCGAATTTACATTAGAACAATCAGATCGCGGACCAAGAGCTGCGAACATTGTTAAACAATAATTTAGCTTAATGAGTACAAAGAGAGCCTATCCGAAATGGAAGGCTCTTTTTTATTTTTTGTATGTTTTTATTGCTTATATGTAATATAAGTAATATAATACTGCGGGAAGAGAGGTCATTATGGCATTAAGTGTAGGCATTGTCGGATTACCAAATGTTGGAAAGTCAACTCTTTTTAACGCATTAACTGCGAGTAAGGTAGAAGCGGCGAATTACCCTTTTGCAACCATTAATCCAAACAAAGGCATTGTGCGGGTTATGGATAAAAGAGTGAAGTTTTTATCTGATGCTTTTGTGCCGGAAAAAACCATTTATGCGACGATTGAATTTAATGATATCGCTGGTTTAGTTCGGGGTGCCAATAAAGGAGAAGGATTAGGAAATCAATTTCTTGCCCATATCCGCGAATGTGATGTTATTTTAGAAGTCGTCCGCTGTTTTAGTGATAGTGATATTATCCATGTCGAAGATGGGGTTGATGCAAGTCGAGACATCGCAATTATCAACTTGGAATTAATTTTAAAGGATTTAGATAGTCTTTATAAAAGACGGGGTAAAGTTGAAACTAAAGCTCGGGTCAATAAAGAAAAAGAAGCGATGTTTGAAATGGAAATCTTAAATAAATTGATTCCCGCTTTAGAAAATGAAATACCAGCCCGGCTTGTGGAAGGACTAAATAACATTGAAAAAGATTTTATTAAAGTTAATTATGGTTTACTAACCTTTAAACCAGTGATTTATGTTGCAAATATAAGTGATTCCGAATATTTAACTTACAAAGAAAACAAAGAATATCAAAAAGTTGAAGTAATTGCTACACAAGAAAAAGCTGAAGTTGTTGCCATAAGTGAGGCTATTAAAGCGGAAATTATTAGTTTGTCGGCCGCCGAACAAGAATTATATTTTGCCGAATTAGGTATTGATCAATCGGGGTTAAATAAAGTCGTGGAAGTAGCATATAAAACCCTTGGCTTATCGTCTTTCTTTACTGTTGGTAAAGATGAAGTAAGAGCATGGAACTTTAAAAACGGTATGACTGCTCCCCAATGTGCAGGAGTAATCCACAGCGACTTTGAACGCGGTTTTATTCGGGCCGATGTTTATCATTACGCTGATTTTGTACAGTACCGTGATGAAAATAAAATCAAAGAAGCCGGAAAAATGCGGAGTGAAGGAAAAGATTACGTAATGGAAGACGGCGATATTGTCTTTTTTAAGTTTAATGTACGAAAATAAAGGGATTTTTCTTTAATATATACTTTTTATAAAGTATACTTATAAGTTGAGGATAGTAATGATAGATAAATATTTACAAAAACTAGT
This sequence comes from uncultured Caryophanales bacterium, assembly GCA_937895315.1. GTDB lineage: Bacteria > Bacillota_I > Bacilli_A > RFN20 > CAG-826 > UBA1361. The sequence continues at coordinate 11,287 of CALAWM010000132.1, forward strand.
GTTAGACGCCACCGAAAAACTGGGATTAAGTTTGCCGTTAGACGCCATTGTTATTGAAACAAGCAAAGATAGCGCCCACGGTGATTATGCGACCAATATTGCTATGCAACTAGCAAGAGCAATGCGCAAAAACCCACGGGAAGTAGCTTCTTTACTTATTAATGAACTTGATAAATCGGATATGGAAAAAGTAGAAATTGCCGGACCAGGTTTCATCAATTTCTTTTTAAAACCGTCGGCCTTAACAAAATATGTGCCACTCATTAATGAACTTGGTAGAGACTTTGGCAACGGAGCAAAAATCCATAAAACCGTAAATATTGAGTTTGTAAGTGCTAATCCTACGGGTAAATTACATTTAGGACATGCCCGGGGCGCTGCTGTTGGCGATGCTTTAGCCCGGCTTTTTACTAAATCAGGCTACGATGTTATTCGTGAATTTTACGTTAACGACGCTGGTGTTCAAATTAGTAACCTCGGTAAATCACTTTATGTTCGATATCTTAATTTGCTCGGCGTTGACAAGAAGATGCCGGAAGACGGTTACTTTAGTGATGATTTAATTATGATTGCAAACCAACTTATTAATGAAGTTGGTAATAAATATATTGAAGAAAGTGATGAAGGTTTAGAATTCTTCAAAACGCGGGGAAGTAAAATCTTTTTAGAAATTATTAAAGAAGATCTTCATCAATTTAGAGTTGATTTCGATGTTTATTCATTTGAAACCAAGGTTAAGGAAAATGGGGCAATTGATAAACTATTAACGAAATTAGAACCTTATTCTTATGTTGAAGAAGGTGCTACATTTTTGAAAACATCAGCCTTTAGTGATGATAAAGACCGCGTTATTGTTAAATCAAATGGTGAACATACTTATTTCTTACCAGATATTGTTTATCACTTAGATAAGTTAAGTCGCGGTGCCGATTTATTAATTGATATTCTTGGCGCCGATCATCATGGTTATATTGGGCGGATGAAAAGTGCGCTTCAAATGTTTAACTATAGTGCCGATGCTTTGGAAGTCCAAATTATTCAAATGGTGCGGATTATCAAAGACGGGCAAGAATTAAAAATGAGCAAACGTACTGGTAACGCCATTACCCTTGAAGAATTAGCCACTGAAGTCGGCGTTGATGCCGTCCGTTATTTCTTCCTGGCAAAATCGGCTTCAACCCATTTTGACTTTGATCTTGATCTAGCCCAAGAACAAAGCAGTGCAAATCCGGTCTATTATGCCCAATACGCTCACGCTAGATTAAGTACAGTGTTATCAAAAGGGGGAAAATACCCCCTCGATATAAGTGGTTCACTCTTAACGGAGGAAAGTGAATTAAGTCTTATCAAACAACTTATTGCTTATCCTTCAGTTGTAAGTGATGCAACAATGACTAGAGAACCATATAAAGTCGCAAACTTTATTCAAAAACTTGCAAGCCTTATTCACAGTTATTACACTGAAGTGCGGATTCTTGATGAAACAAACGTTGCCCTAACAAGTGCACGGCTTGGTTTATCAAAAGCTGCACAAATTGTTTTAAAAGATGCATTATCACTCCTCGGTGTTAATGCCCCAATTAGTATGTAAAAAGGAGATTTTATGAGAAAACGTACAAATGTTGAAATTGCCTATAGCCTAATTAAAGAAAGAAATGAAGCGGTGCCATTTTATGAAATTTGGCAACACATCGTTAATGAACACGAATATAGTGAAGCCGAAGGGATTGAACTTATTTCCAAGTTTTACACAGCTTTAATGATGGATGGTCGCTTTGTTAACTCAGGCGATAATGTTTGGAACTTAAGAGAAAGAGTAAAATTTGATGAAATTGCCCTTTCGATGAGCGAAGCATATTCCGATGAAGATGAAGTAAAAGATAGCGAAGACGACGATGATGACGCTCCGGAAATTCTTTACTTTGATGATGAAGGTGCTGAAGAAGAAGCGGAAGATCGCATCAAAGAAATTATAAGCGGCGAAGAAAACTAAGAATATAAATATAGATAGGAGAAATTTATGCCATTAGTTAGTATGAAAGAAATGCTTATTAAAGCAAACAAAGAAAAATATGCTGTTGCCCAATTTAACACCAACAACTTAGAATGGACGATTGCTATTTTAGATGAAGTCGAAGCCTTAAAATCACCAGTTATTATTGGTGTTAGTGAAGGCGCGGCCCGTCATATGGGTGGATTTAATGTTGTCGTCCATATGATCAAAGGATTAATTAAAGATCGGGGATACACTGTCCCAATTGCTATCCATTTAGACCATGGTAGTAGTGAAGAAGCATGTATTAAAGCCATTGACGCTGGTTTTACCTCAGTCATGATTGACGCCAGCCATCACCCATTTAAAGAAAATCTTGAAATTACAAAACGGGTTGTCGAATACGCTCACGCCCGTGGTGTTAGTGTTGAAAGTGAACTTGGAAGCATTGGCGGACAAGAAGAACACGTTATCGCTGAAACAATGTATGCAAATCCTGATGAATGTTTAGAAATGGTGCAAACAACCGGAATCGACTGTTTAGCCCCAGCTTTAGGTAGTGTCCATGGACCATATCAAGGTGAACCAAAACTTGGATTTGATGAAATGGAACACATTAATAAATTATGTGGTGTCCCGCTCGTTTTACATGGTGGAAGTGGTATTCCTGATTACCAAATTCAAAAAGCCATTGCCCGTGGTACCGCTAAAATTAATGTCAACACCGAATGTCAACAAGCCTTTACCCGCAATGTACGGGAAGTGTTAAATAATGATGCAAAAGTTTATGATCCACGGAAATATATTGTTCCCGGGATGAAAGGAATCAAAGCCGTCGTTCGTGAAAAATGTGAAGTTTTCGGCTCGATTGGTAAAGCGGCCTAATTGTGTATAGTGCGTTAAAAGCTTTTATTGAAAAACATGATACGATAACCATCTTTTCACATATTTATCCAGATGGGGATGCCCTTGGCAGTGTCATTGGCTTGCGCGAACTTATTAAAACGAATTATCCGCATAAAAAAGTATACGGACTAGGGGCAAACATTGCCCCTTTTGTTAATATTATTGGCGAAACAGACATGGTTGATGATGAAACCATTAAACAAAGTGCGGCGTTAGTCATTGATGTCGCTAATGGTGACCGCGTTGAGGATCAACGTTTCAAATTAGCAAAAGCACGGTTTAAACTTGATCACCATATCTTCGCTGAAAAATATACAGATGAAGAAATTGTCAATAATAACCGAATTGCCACCGCCGAAATGATTGGCGAATTTATCCTCCGTGAAGATTTGCAGATTAATGCCCTTGGCGCGACGGCTCTTGCCTTAGGGATTATTACTGATTCGGGGCGTTTTATGTATGATTTAACAAGTGCTGTTACCTTTGAAGTTATGGCAATGCTTTTAAGTAATGGCGCAAGTTTGAAAGACATTAATAATAATTTAAGTATTCGCAAAATTGATGGTCTTAAAGCCCGGGGGTACTTTCAACTAAATTATGAAGTATATAAAGAAGTCATCTTTATTGTTGTGCCTTATGATAAATTACAAGAACTTGAAGTCTTGCCGAGTCAAGGCGGAATGTTTGTTAATACCTATAGCAACATTGAAGGCTATCATTCATGGGCAACGTTCTTTATTGATGAAGAAGGTAAAGTATTTGTCGAATTACGGTCTAAATCCCGCGATGTGCAAAAAGTCGCCGTTACTTTTGGAGGCGGTGGTCATTTGAAAGCAAGTGGATGTCGTCTTAATTCGATTGATGAGATAAGTAAAGTATTAGAAGTACTAAATGACGGGGAGGAGTTAGGGTTATGAAATACACAAAAGAATTAGAAGCCGCAATTAAAGCGGGCATTATTGCTA
>CALAWM010000133.1 GCA_937895315.1 uncultured Caryophanales bacterium
AAGTCTTTTTTGAAAAATAAAGTTGTCGCCTGATTGACCCATTAAAGCGACAACTTTATTTTTCAAAAAAGACTTCACTTCATTAAAACCTTCACCGCTTTTATTGTTGACGCTAAAACTTTGGACATGAAGTTTTTCTAAACTAGCTTGAATTGAATTTAAAAGCGTATCATCTGCTAATTTATCTTGTTTTGTAATGATTACTAACGGTTTAATCTCGGCAAAATTCGCATAACTTAAAAACTTTTCGACGAGAAATAAACTAAAATCAGGTTGAACCATTGACATAACAATTAGGACAATATCCACATTGGCAATCGGCGGTCTTATTAAAAAATTACGCCGCGGGTATAGTTTACTAATTAATTTATTTTCGGTATCAATTTCAACATAATCGCCAACGTAAATTGTTTGTCGGGATTTAATTAAATTACCACTAGGTTTAGTAACGTAAAGGACATTATCTTTACTGACGATAAAAGACGACTTCTGCTTATTAATGACGAGTCCTGGCATTAATCCTCACTGGCAAAACCAAACCACTTAACCCAAATTGATTGGCGGGGTTTTAAGGCTTTCGGATTTCCTTTTAATTTAGCAATGTCGGCTTGTAAGGCTTCAACACTATCATAACGGTCGCGCGGATTCTTTTTCACACATTTTAAAATGATCGCTTCAATCGCTTTTGGGGTATTTTTAATGTATTTCCGCGGACTTGGAAATTTTTCCTTAATTTGTTTGACGGCAATGGCGACATTACTTTCTCCATCAAATGGGATATGTCCGGTAATTAATTCAAATAGATTAATACCTAAGGCATAAATGTCACTTCGCGGTGTTGATTCGCCACCCTTACATACTTCCGGGGCTAAATAGTGGGCACTTCCCACGATACTAGTGTTGCTAGTAACGCGTTTTGAATCACTATAACGGGCAATGCCAAAGTCTCCTAATTTGACGAGTCCTTCGCGCGTAATATAAATATTACTGGGTTTAATGTCGCGGTGAATAACGCCGTGATGATGGGCTAAACCGACCGCGTTACAAAGTTGATCAATAATATCAAGCGCTTCTAAAAAGGTATAACGACCACGGGCAATTAGTTCATCTTCTAAGTTTTGGCCAACGACTAATTCATTGACCATATATGGAAGATTTTCATATTTGCCAACACTGATGACTCGGACTATGTTTGGATGATTTAAAGTCGCGGTTGCTTTTGCTTCAATTTCAAAACGAGCAAGATTAACTTTATCTTGGGCAACGGTCGCTTTTAAAAACTTAAGAGCAACATTTTTCTTGGTAATGATATCGACGGCTTCATAAACAGTGCCCATCCCACCTTCACCAAGTAAACTTACCACTCGATAGCGGTTATCGATTAAATCACCTATTCTAATCATAATCTGGCTCCCATAGGGCGATGCCAATATTGTCGGCACCACCACGATTATTTGCAAGGGCAATTAAGGCCTCAACTTTACGTTCAATCTTCTGTGTCGTATTAAGGATTCCGATAATGTCTTCATTATCAATCATGTTATATAATCCGTCGGTACAAAGCAAGATTTTTTCCCCTTTATAGTTAACCTTTTGAAATTCAAAGGTGACGGTAGGTAAAGTTCCTAAAGCATTAGTCACAATATGTTTTTTAGGATGGACTAAGGCTTCTTCGGGGGTAATTTGCTTCGTTCGAACTAAGTAATCAACGACGGTATCATCTTGACTAACTTGGCGAATTGAATCTTCTTTCACTAAATAAAAGCGACTATCACCAATATTGACACTGACCATTTTATTACTAGTCATGACGACCGCATTTAAGGTCGTTGACATATTATTTGCGTCACTTGAATTGGCACTTTCTTGGAAAATAACGCGATTTATGGCGCGAATATTCCGTGCTAAAAAGCGTTTAATACTCCCGGTTGTGTAAAAACCTTTGTTGTTAGCGAAAGCGGTCATTAACATATCAATCGCTAATTTCGAGGCAAAATCGCCTTTGTTATGACCTCCTAAACCATCACAAACCACAAACAGGAGATCACCTTTTTGATTTAAAAGGACCGCTGCTCGATCTTCATTATGTAAGCGAACAAGACCGCGGTCACTTTGCGATGCAAAAGTTCCTCTAATCGATGTCGCCACGTTTTTCCTCTTCTTTAGCGCGGAGTTGACCACAGGCGGCATCAATATCATTACCAAATTCTTTACGGATCGTTGTTTGGACACCCATCTTCTTTAAAGCATTGGCGAAAGCATAAGTGCGGTCACGCGGACTACGGGCAAAGGCATGTTCATCAACCGGATTATACGGAATTAAATTTACAAAACCGTTTGTGCCTTTAATGAGTCTAGCTAGGTCACGGGCATCATCTAACGAATCATTAAAGTCTTTAAGCATAATGTACTCGTAAGTTATTCGTTTATTCGTTTTATGTTCATAATATTTAACGGCGGCAATTACTTCTTTTAAAGGATAGGCTTTATTGATTGGCATAATTTGATTACGTTTTTCATCTGTGGGAGCGTGAAGGGAAATCGCCAGTTTGACTTGAAGTTTTAAATCGGCGAATTCTTTAATCTTTGGGACGAGACCACAAGTGGAAACGGTAATGTGGCGGGCACCAATTTCTAAAGATTTTGGATTATTTAGTAAATCAATAAAATCAATAATGTTGGTAAAGTTATCAAATGGCTCACCAATACCCATTAAAACAACATGGGTCGTAAGTTTTGCTTCATTATTGTTTTTTAAAATTTCGTTAATTAATAAGACTTGACCAAGCATTTCGCCGGCGCTTAAATCGCGCTTCTTCTTTAATAGCCCCGAAGCACAAAAACGGCAACCCATATTACAACCAACTTGGGTTGTCACACAGACAACGTTGCCATAGTTATAGCGCATTAACACAGTTTCAACGAGGTTTCCGTCTTTTAATTCGACTAAAAGTTTAATTGTTCCATCTTCACTGATATGTTCTTGGGAAATGGTCGGAAGTTGAAAAGTAAAGGTATCATTTAAAAATTCTCGCACCTTTAAAGCGAGATTACTCATGTTATTAAAGTCTTTTTCTCCCTTTTGGTAAACCCATTCAAAAGCTTGTGTGGCACTGAATTTTTTAAAGCCTTGGTCGCTTAAATAGATTTGTAATTTTGGGAGTGAAAAGTCGTAAAAATTTAATTTATTCCTCATTAGCACCTTTCTTGAATAAGGCAAAATATACCGTTTCATGGAAAGGAATGAAATGGAAATATTGTTTTTCTTTTTCGAGTTTGAATTCGGGGTTGTCACGGATGAAGGTTAAGGCTTGATAGTGGGTTTCCGAGCGCAGGGCAGTATTAGTAACAAACACTAAATTTTGTCCCTCATTAACGTAATCTTTAACGCTATTTAACTCTTCTCTGGCTTTTAATGTCACTTCATTTAAGTCAAGCGGTAACCGGAAGTAGAAATCACGATGTCTGATATTACCGTTGATGTTCGTGCTACTTAAGGTCGTAATAACTAAATCATAAGTTTGGGCAATGGCAGTAACATAAGTCACATTACTTAAATTAAACTTCCGAATTAAGTGTTGTAAAATAAACTTTGATTTTTGTTCATCCGCGGTGTAATGGATCGTTACTTCAGGATAGAGTAACGCTAAAAGTAAAATAAGTGAAGTATCTTCATACTGGACAAAAAGTAATGATTTTGGTTTGGAACCATCGACCAAAGCAGCGATATCAAGCATACTTTGCGTCGTTAAGACGATTTCATTATCAGTATAGGCTTTTGTTTTCTTAATAAATTCTTTCCCGGTATAAGTAAATTGTCCTTCTTTTTCGAGCGGACTAAAGTCTTTATGTTTACTAAAGAAATCAGGGCTACTAACTTTGTTGGTATTTATTAAGCCACAACTTTCTTGCGGTCGAGTTGAAAGAAACTTTAAAATATTTTTCTTACCAATATCGGCAATTAATTGTTCAACTAAATATAAAGGCGCACTAAAACGGGTCGCAAATGATAAGGCAAGATTTTCAGTGTGAAAATTTTGCGGAATCCTTATTGGAAAATCTTTCTCTGGATATCTTTCTTCAATTTTTAGTTGACTATCGGCCGGTAAAGCACTAAGTAATTCTTCATAACTTAGTTTCGTAATGTTTTTCTCTACATTGAAACTAAAAAGGGAAATTGCTAGTACTTCTTTCGTTGTTAAGTCCGTTTCTTTGTTTTCCGTCAAAGAATAAAAGTAACGATAATAACGATTTAACATGCCGTTTACTAAATTGCGAACAACATTTTTTTCGTTTTGATCGTAATCTTCATTTGCCTCTAATTCTTTGGCAAATGTTTGATAAGGAAGACTACCTTCCATTATCTTTTCTGTTGTTTCTAAAATGTGCTTAATCATATTTTACCTACCAGGTATAGTATACCACCCTTATTTAGTTTAATTCTAATAAATTAGAAAAGGTTATTCTTCACCCCAGTTATCATCGTCATCTTCATCACCATAATAATTTTCATTAGTGATAACTTCAACCATTGTTTCATTGAAGACTTTGAAGTCGGGATTTAAGATTTTGACCAAGTTATTTGGCCGATAGTAGTCGTATTTAATCATGATGTGAACACCGTAATTAGTGAATAAATCATGAAGTAAAGTACTTAATTCATTTTGCTTAATTGCTAACGGTTCAGGAAGACTAACTTCAAGATAGGTAAACCAACTTACTTGGTCGACTCCTTCTGCGACGAGCGTTCCTTCACTGCCCACTAAGAAAACATCAGTATCCTTAATTTTTAAAAGAGCAGCGATGCTTTTGGCATGATGGATGCTAATTTCGGTTGCGACATACA
>CALAWM010000134.1 GCA_937895315.1 uncultured Caryophanales bacterium
ATTGCAAGTCATTTTTATACGGCAAATTACTTTGTAAAAACCCATGAAATTATTCAAAATAACTTAAATAATCTAGAAGTTACAATGCAATTTTTCCAACGGAAAGATAATGTGATGGTTGCAGGCATTGATGAAGCAATTGCCCTCATTCATACCTTTGGTCAAAATGTTGAAAAACTACATATTGAAGCGCTTCATGATGGCGATATTGTAAACGCCAATGAACCGGTCTTGAAAATTAAGGGGCGCTATGTTGACTTTGGTTACCTTGAAAGTTTAATTGATGGCATTTTAACAAGAAGATCAAATGTGGCGACTAATACTCATGATGTTTTAGTAGCCGCCGGTGATACTGAGGTATTTTCCATGGCCGATCGCCAAGATGATTATTTAACGCAGGCGGGTGACGGTTATGCAAGTTTTATCGCTGGCATTAAAAAGTTTTCTACTGATGCTCAAGGCTCACTTGTCGGTATTAAAGGAATGGGAACAATGCCCCACGCTTTAATTGCGATGTGTGATGGTGATTTAGTTAAAGCATGTGAACTTTATAATAAAACGTATCCTAACGAAAAAATCAGTGCTTTAATCGATTATACGAATGATTGTGTTAGTGAAGCCTTACGGGTTGCCCGGCACTTTGGTCCAAAACTTGGTTCAGTTCGTTTAGATACTTCCTTATCACTCTTAGACGAATATTTTGTCCGTAAAGGTGATTTAAACCCTGAGAATAAAGGAGTTAGTCCACTTTTAGTATTCGCGGTTAGAGAAGCCTTAGATAATGAAGGTTTTAAGAACGTTAAGATTGTTGTAAGTAGTAGTTTTAATCCGCAAAAAATTAAGGAATTTAAAGATAAAAAAGTCCCGGTGGATTTATTTGGCGTCGGTTCCTATATTGTTAATACCAAAAGTGTTGGCTTTACCGGTGACGTTGTCGCCGTAAATGGAAAGCCTCAAGCAAAAGTGGGTCGTAAAGAATATTTTAGTGACCGTCTTGAAAAAGTAATCTATAAAAGAGACTAATACTTAGTCTAAGTTGACTTTGAAAATATTTTCAAGTAAAATTGTCTTGAAAAGAGGTATTTCATATGAACGATAATTATAAAGACCGCGTTACAATTTATGAAGTTGCTTCGGTTAGCGGCGTAAGTCTTGCCACCGTGTCTCGGGTTATCAATAAACATCCCAATGTGACAGCGGCGACGAGAGCCAAAGTTGAAAATGCCATTAAAAAATTAGGCTATCGTCCCAGTGCTTTAGCCCAAGCCCTTGCAACTAGGAAAACTACAAATATCGGCGTAATTATCCCAAGCGCAAACTATGTATATATTTCCAATATGCTTCATGGCATCATTAATACAGCGAATCGCCTTGGTTATTTGATTACATTATTTGTAACTGGTGATAAAAAAGAAGATGCCATCACTGCGATGGATAAATTAATCACAAGTCACGTTGACGGGGCGATTATTTTTGATGACTTATTCGAAGAAGAGGAAGTCACACAAATTACTAACTATCAAGTTCCGGTTGTCGTTGTTAATAACCGGCTTGAACCGGCGGAAAAAGTATCATGTATTACTTTTGGTTATGAAAATACCCTTCGTGAAGAGATTATTCGGCAACATCTCCGGACTAGTAAAACCAAAATGCACTTTGTAAGCCTCCCTAACAATGGCCGGCTTTTAGAAAGATTACAACGTAGTTTTGAAAAGACGCATAAAGAAGAAGGCAAAGACTATGAAGTTCACGTCGTCGATGATTCATATGATAGCCACTATAAATACTTTAAAAACTACTTTAAAAAGGTAAAAAGTGGTTACTTTGTTGCTTATCGTGATT
>CALAWM010000135.1 GCA_937895315.1 uncultured Caryophanales bacterium
TGACGCTAATCCGGTTGTTGTTCCAAGTGGGACTAACTCTCCATTTACTAGTTCTACTAAGGAATTACTTTGGAGACTAATTGTATAATCATTGGCAATAACACCACCATAATAAGCATCAATATCGAGTGCTGCTTTTCGTGGGAAGGTCATAAAGTCATACACCGCAGTGTTAACCATACTATAAGATGATTTTTGGACATCTAAGTATTCTCCAACTGGTTGAGGTGGAGTTGGATCAGTATGGTTGAGGCGTAAATCGTGTAGATACACATCACCATTTGTATAGCCAATTTCCACGCATGTAAATGCATTAGTCGCGGTTGGCCAAACGATACTTGTGTAATCCACAATTACGGTATACCACACATTTGCTTCCATTTGGGTCGCAAAGATACCGTTTTTGTATAATTTGATGCCGGAGTTTCCAGCATAATTAATGGCAGTACCTGGTACTAAACCAACGTAACCATGACCACTTGTAACAGTAGTTTCTGGTTTTAAGCCATAAACGCGAATTGATGATCCTGGCGCTGCTAAAAGTTCAAAACTAAAGTATTTTACATCTAATCTTTGGACTTCATTTTTAACGATTGTTGGATTTTTAATGACATGATTATTGACAATGTCAATATCTAATCTATTATTCCATTGCGCGCTTGGATTGTGGTAAAGGTAAGGATTTACGACCCCTTCAATCGTAGTATTTACTTGACTAAAGGTTGCCGGAGCGGTCGCTTGCGTTGCCACTAAGTTGAATTCACCAGTCCGATAATTACCTTTGGTAACCATTTCGACGAGTTTTTCATGACCACAGATACTACATGTATCAATCCGGTCGTAATCGTCACCATTTAAAAATGGTGTGCCTTCAACATAACTATGACCCACACTTGCTTCTAAACAAGAGTAAGTAATGGTAATCGAAGTGATTGTTGTTTCACTTAATGCCGTTAAGACAAAGAAATTACCACAAATTGGCATTGAAACCCCAGTTGATGGTGTGTAAGCATTAACTTCAGTATCGGTTGATAAAAACTTAGTTTCAAGTTTTAAAGAACCACTAAAGTTAATTTTAAAACTGATGAGACCTTTCGCTTCATCTTTTTCTAATGTGCCACCGAGGTTTAAGGTAGCAAGACCCCCTGGCGCTGCTTTTACATTTTTATATGTATATGTAGCAAATGGGATACCGGTATATTCAACAAGGGGAACATACTCAGTTGAGACAGTTGGTGCGTGAGTCGCATCTAGAGTCGCAATTTCCTCAGCTTGGAGCACTTCATGATTATGGTGATTAGTCGCTCCACGCGTCGCATATGCGAACACCAATAGCATTATCCCGAGTAGTGAAGAAACTACGGTTAATGCTGTCTTTCTTTTATTGTTCATATTGCAATCCTCCTTTCATTTTGCAACAAAACTTTTTAGTGTTTATTATTGTTTTGAATCTACAAAACATTACCCTTTTTGGGTTTACACAAAACTTGTAAGATCTTCATGATAATAACGGACATCATTAAGATAGATTTGACCTTTGACATAACCAAATTCAGTACAGGCATATCCGCTTCGGTATTCATTTTGGAAGTTTGAGTAATTCACGACTACTTTGTACCAAGTATCGGCAAGTAAGGTTGTCACTTCTGACCCATTTTGATAAAACTTAATATTGCCATTAGTGCCAACAATTGCCGCACCGGCGGTCAAACGAAGCATAGTATGCACTCCATCTGGTGCAACACTTGCTATTCTTCCGGTCATACCTGGTTTGAGTAACATATCAAAAGTAATATATTTTAAATGTCCATTAACAATATTGCTATAAGCTGATGAATCTGTATGAGCAGTCATTGTCACATCAAGTTTATTATTCCAAGATGCAACAGGGGCATCATATAAATAAGGATTTGTAATACCAGAGACGGTTTCATTAACCTGTTCATAGGTTGCAGGCGAAGCGGCATCATTGACACTACGGGTGAAACTACCACGCCGATATTCATCAAAAACATATACTTCAACAAAATCGACAACTTCATCAACGCCTTCGCCGATTGAAACACGGATAGTCTCATTACCCTTTGCTAAACCGGTAATAACATTTCCGGTCATACTAACGGTGCCATTATCATTAACAAGCGCGTAATGAATGTCCTCGGCGGCAACTTTTTGTTTGTTCAAGAAAGCAACTAATTGAATTTCATGACTTTTAACAAAATAATCCCGAACTCCCGCATACAACTCAACTTCTTTTTCAAAGATTTGTAAATATGAGACGTCAAAAACTGTAATATTTATGGTGCCTGCCATTGTTTTATCGCCAACCGTAACATTGAAAGTCATCACCGTTTGTCCTTTGCCAGTTAAACTAATTAAACCATCTGTATAGGTAGCAAGTGGCGCGCTAAATGTAACATCGCTAATCGTATAATCAGTCGTAAGTTCAGAATTGAATATCACGCTTAATAAATTGCTTAAGTGGTAGGTTTCACCGACAAAAGCGATGTCAATATTTTCACTTAATAACGATAATGGTGAATTAGTGCCAAATTCTTTCTCAAATGATTTATCTTTATAAAAACTAAAATCACCAATTGTAAAGATCGTTGTTACGGATGAAGAAATCCAGGCAGAATCATTGCTTTTCCCATCAATTTGCACGACAATCGTTGCTTCCACTCCGGTAGTTAAGCGGTCAACTTTATAACCATTTTCATAATAGAAAACGTATTTACTACTATTTATAGCCGTTGGAGATAACAAAATACTTTCCGTACGTTGGGCAAACAAATTAAAGTAATACAATACTGGTGATCCTGATGTATAAGTAAAGGAAAAGGCGAGATATTGATAGCCTTCTTTGATTGCTCGTCCACTTTTTACACTGACGGGAGTAATTCTACTTCTTTGTTCCCGATCCATTGCCAAGGCAGGGGAGGAATCATATGTGTACTTTGTGTTAGTTGCATCAGGAGTGTAATTGACGTAACGCGGGGAATAAACGACAAATTCATTACTAACATGAGCCTTATTTGGATTATTTTCATCGATAATGAATTCTCTTTCCGCTACATCAATCGTATAGGTTAAATTGGCAAGCGGAGCGTAATCATAATAATAACGGATATTATCAAGATAGGTTACGTCATTGATAAAACATGGACCAATAAATAATGCTGCGCTAGCTTGACCGGTTTCCATGCTCATTAAGACCACTTCATTAATCTTGATATAAACGGTATACCATTGATCGTTTGTTAGGGTATTAGTCGCTACATTTGCACTATTAACGAGCAAAATATCATCGCGGTTAATTTGCACCTCATTATAAAAGTAATCTTTGGCTTCACCACCGTATGCGCCAATTAACACCCCTTTTGTGCCCGTATAATACATATCAAACGCTAAAAGCATATAGCCTTGATTCATCATTTCTTCATAGGCGACAACACCGTTTTTCGTTGTTGTTTCAAAGAATTCAACGCGAGTATTCCAATCGGTCCACACTGGATTTGCCTTATTTTGGTTGACCGGTAAGTTGGGAATTTCATATTTTAAAACATTATCACGACCACCAAAGGAAGTCGTTGTTAAATTGATGTCCGCTAAGAATGTTTCTTCTACTTCATCACTAGCAACCCGCGCGGAATAGTTGCTATGTAAGGTCACACTCACATCCTTGGTAATTGAAGGATCACTTACGGCATAAGCACTAACTGGCATCGTCAAAGGTGTACTTGCTTGATAAGGATTAACTACTTTTAAAGTATTCCCATCGACAGCTAAATAATCATTCGTTGCGATGCTATAGGCGATTTCTTCGTCTTTTAATTCGCCACCAACATATAATTTTCCATCTAAAGTAACAGTGTTTTCTTTAACTGGTGATGT
>CALAWM010000136.1 GCA_937895315.1 uncultured Caryophanales bacterium
GATATCAATGTTCAAGTCTTAGGACCAGATGTTCATGATGGAAGTGAAATGGTTAAGTATACTACGTCTCTAGCAAGTTTCACTTATACTGAAGTAGGCGCTTACCAAGGTAAAACTGGTATCTATAAAGCCTCTGCAGCTACTGCAGCATGGCAAAACCAACTAGATGTTCGGCTAACTTCGAGTACAGTCGACACTCACGCTAATAATTACGCTGCCCTTAAAGCGGCTGGAATTAATTATATTTCGTTTGATATGATGCTTTCTGGCACCAATCCACTTACGAGACTACAATCAATAACATCGGGCGGAAATACATTCTACACAAATATTGTTCAAGTTGGACAAACGTATAAAGCCTTTAATAATGGTGTTTTCAATGATAAAATTAGTCTATATTATTACGATGTCAGCAGTGTCTTAACCAAAGTTGATAGTGCTCATATTATTCAAGCAGATATATGGTACTTAGTCGTTGTTGATATGGCATTTATTATGACTGAGCCATATGGAAGTGGTTATGTAAACGTTAGTGTTACCGCCCCACAAGGTGATATCTATCTTGGTAACGTAACGTATTATTGCCCAAATAACATTTAAGAAAGGATATAAAATATGCGGAAAAGTATTAAATTAATAGGCATTTCGCTCTTATCGATGATTCTTTCCGCTTGCGGTACAACGAATTCTTCAACGCATCCTTCGGTCCCTACCTCTACGGACCGAGGGGTGCCAACAGAAATAAAAATCTATGCAGGTGGAAGTAGTCAATATTCATGGCGAAAGGGCGACAAAGAAGCCGAAATTTATAAAGCAGTCGAAGATAAGTATTATAACGATACTGGTATTAACTTGAAGTTTAATGTCCAATTCTTCGGTCAGACAATGAAAAATGCTATTACCACCGGTATTACGGATGGCTCTATTGATGTTGTGATCTCCCATATGGGTGGTGGTGACGGAATCGATGATTGGATCTTACAAAACGGATTATTCCGTAATCTAATTGACGATTTTGATAACTACCAATACCTAGGTGAACACATGAACTGGTCTGATGGAGCAGGATTAGATATTAATGCCATCAGTAGAGTTATGACCAAACGCAGTGAAATAGTGGCAATTCCCTCTGTTATTAATCCATATAAGTTTGGCATTCTCGTGCGCAAGGACTTTATGGAAGCTGTTGGGTTTAGTGATGAAGTTAAAGAAGGCTATGAGTTAGTCGATAACTTTGAAACATTTGAACGAATGGCCCTAGCGATGAAAGAACGCTTCAATTTATCGCATGCCTTAAGCGGTGCCATTTATGAAGTTGAAGCAACAGGTATTCTCGGCGCTCATGAAGTAGCGGCCGGGTATTACTCACTAAGTGAAGGGGAACATAATGGTGTCAAGATTGTCGATATTGGCGGACTTCATGACCCTAATTATTCCCATGTTCTCGATATGCAATCACGGTGGATCAAAAGTGGAATTTTACCGCTTTCACCTGACTCCAAGAAAATTGATGATCATGAAGCAGATTTCTTTGCTTCAAAAACCGGAATCTTTGTGGAAAATCCAAATGTCATGCACCTAATTGAAGTTGCCCGGAAAACTAAAGAAATTAATCCGGAAGCTGAGTTTGCCGTTCTTGGTGCGCTTACCAAAGACAAGACAACGACCGCGAAAGGATTTATGCGCAACAGCCTTGGCACATTTGGCGCAGTTATTACCAAAAATACGCCTGATGCAGATAAAGTGCTTGGGTTCCTAAACTGGGTTTATTCTTCTAAAGAAAATTACGAATTAGCACGTTATGGTGTTTTAAATGAACATTATTTCCTAAATGACGCAAATGAATATTACTATCCAGAAGGATATAGTTTCCAAAACAAACCATACTCAGGAATCTTAACTCTCGTAGAAAATCAAGTCATCAGCGATCTTGCATATGCGGAATTTAGTGATGCAGAAAAATCATGGATTGCCAAATCCAAACAAAAAGAAAATTATTTAGTCAATGATAAGGTCGATTATCTTCTTTATAACCAAAATAGAGTTAACTTAAATTTACATTTCGCCAATCGTAAAGATATGTATAATACAACTCAAAATATATGGGCAGGTAGTTTCACCTTTGATTATGATCACGTCCACGGCTCAGATGGAGGCTTTAATACATGTAAGATTTATAACCATGAAGATCGAATGGCAAAAATCGAAACATACCTTGGCTCTACTGCCGTATATTCCCAAGAAATGTATGAGTTATACCAAACACTGGTGAAACTAAAGGCATATTATTAAGATTATGATTAATGTTTTATACATTTTTCTTGGTTTATTACTCTTCGTGTATTTCTATTCACTAGGAGCTTATTTCGTCTTAAAAAGTTTAGGCATAGAAGGCGCTAAGAAGGCATTTATTCCTTTTTACGCCTTCGCTTTAATTAATCGCGAAACTAGAGTATTTACTGTATTCACTATTCCTGTTAGACGCTATATGGGGTTTGTGATTACGCTATTTTCAATTATTATCCTTGCTTGTCTTTATGGATACTGGGGTAATGAAAATCTTCCTGTCCAGTCAGTAGGCCCTTTATGGGAAATTATGATTGTGTTAATTTTAATCTCGGCCATCTGTCTTTATGTTTCACTTATTAATAGTTTTGATAAATTAACCTTACGGTTTCAGGTGGAAAAATATAAAACATTAATGGTCCTTAATGCATTGATTTTACCAATGCCATTTGTATATTATTATCTGTCAAAGCGTGAACATCGCATTTTATAAACTTTATCGTACTAGGAGGTCTCCATGGCAAGTGTCAAATTAAATAATGTCTCAAAAATCTATAGCGGAAACAAAGTTCCGGCCGTTGTGGATTTTAATCTTGAAATAAAGGATAAGGAATTTGTCGTCTTTGTCGGTCCTTCGGGATGTGGGAAGTCTACGACACTGCGGATGATTGCTGGTCTTGAAGAAGTATCAGGCGGTGAGATTTATATTGATGAGAAGTTTGTCAATGACATTGAACCAAAAGATCGTGATATTGCGATGGTTTTTCAAAACTATGCTCTTTATCCGCAAAAAAATGTTTATGAAAATATGGCATTTGGTTTAAGATACAAAGTTATTACTGAAACCAAAAAAGATCGAGATGGTAACGACATCCTTGATAAATACGGAAATAAAGTATTAATCAAAAGACGCTATACTAAAGCTGAAATTGATCAAAAAGTCATTGAAGCAGCCACGATTTTAGAAATAAAAGAATTTTTGGAACGAAAACCAAAGTCTCTTTCGGGTGGTCAACGGCAAAGGGTGGCAATTGGCCGGGCGATTGTGCGTAATCCTAAAGTCTTTTTAATGGATGAACCTTTAAGTAATCTTGATGCCAAACTACGTAATCAAATGCGAAGTGAGATTTTGTTATTACGTAATAAAATTAAGACAACCTTTATTTATGTTACCCATGACCAAGTTGAGGCAATGACTTTAGGCGATCGAATTGTAATTATGAAAGATGGCTATATCCAACAAGTTGGTACTCCGATTGAAGTATTTGATAAACCAGCGAATGTCTTTGTTGCTAGTTTTATCGGTTCGCCGCAAATGAATTTAGTTGATGCGATGCTTCAATTTGAAGAAGGACAGTATTTCCTTGATGCTTTTGGTAAGAAAATAAAGTTATGTGAAAAGCATCAAATGAAACTAAAAGCGAACAATGAGATTTCAAAAGAAATTATTTTAGGGATTAGACCAGAATTCTTTCACCTTAAAGGGGAAAAGGCGTGCTCGCTTAACGGTAAACTGATTATTTCTGAAATGATGGGAACCGAGTTTTATTTGCATGTAGAAATAAACAATACTAAACTTACCTTAAAAATTCCGATGATGGGACTAAGTCCTGAAAACCTCGTAATGATTCAAAAAGTAGATAATATTTTATTGTAAAAACAATTAATTTAGGTTTTCAAAAAAGCAATTATGTAAATATTGCTTTTTTTATAAGGTTTTCATTATTTGTTCGGCGAATAAGTGCCCTAGTATAATTGAAGCATTACTATCATAGTGATGAATATCTGCCACAAAATCAGGTTCTTTTTGATAACTTAATTTATACTTAAGGGTATCAATAAAAAGATATTTATCGTCAATAAGTGAAATTGCTTTCTTAGCATTATTAATAGTTTGATAGTGGATCCACGAAGAACAGTCACTGATACCGGCATCGATGAAATATATTCCATCCTTACTTGCATATCTGTCATAATGCTTTCTTAAATCTTTAATTAAATTAAGTAAATAAATATAGTACTCATTATGACCACCATCACAAGCATCACTTTCACCTTGCATATAACAAAAGGCATGTATTTTTGGAAGATAACCATCATTTTCCAGATTTAGAAGCATTCTATCAATAAACTTGGTCGATTCAATATAACATTCGCCAGTATTTTCACTTGAAGGTGACCGCCAGGCAACTTCGAGATTAGTTGCTCCAACAGCATACTTAATAATGAAAACTTCATCATTTAAACCATTTTTAGTTAATAATTCAGCAATACCGACTTCTGGTCCAAAACGAGTGGGATCAATTCCTTGACCAGTTTTTACGCTCACAAATTTATTGTTTGAATTATTTAAACCTCGATTAGACATAAAGGCAATTTTTAGCGGAAATCCATTATTGTATTGATTAGTTTGTTCATTACTAAAATGCCTATTCAAATATGAAATATGTGAATGTCCTTCCATATTGGATTGTCCAAGGAGAACTACAACTTTAATCGGTTTCAATGTTTTCATAACATAAATAGAATATTACATTTTTCATTGATTGTAAACAAAAAAGACATAAATTACTATTTATTTATAAATAGTATGTTAAAATTAAGTTGAGAGAAATGATTTTTTCTTATGAGTGAACAAAATAACCAATTTCATTTAGCAATTGATATCGGCGCTTCAAGTGGTCGTCTTGTTTTATGTTCTTTTTCTAATCAAAAAATGGAATTAGAAGTAATCCATCGCTTTGAAAACGGTCCGCGACGAAAAGGTAATCGTTTGGTATGGGATATTAAGAATCTTTTTAATGAAATCTTAATTGGACTTCAAAAATGTAACGAAGTAAATAAAATTCCGAGCACAATTGGCGTTGACACTTGGGGCGTTGATTATGTTCTTTTAGATGTTAAAGATGAAATAGTTGGTGACGTATACTGCTACCGTGATGATAGAACACTTTCATACATCGATGAAGTTCATAATATCATTTCGCAAGAAGAACTTTATCAAAGGACAGGCATACAATTTCTCCCCTTTAATACGATTTACCAGCTTTTTGCCGATGTAAAAACAAAAAAAATTAGAAAAGCAGCATCATTCTTAATGATTCCTGATTATATAAATTTTCTTTTGACAGGCGTAAAAAATCAAGAATACACTAACGCAACGACAACTGGTTTAGTTAATTTAGTGTCTAAAGATTTTGATAATGACATATTAAATAAACTAGGAATTCCAACTAAATTGTTTGTAAAACCCCAGAAACCGGGGAAAACTTTATTTTCGTTAAAACCAGAAGTGCAAAGTTTAGTTGGTTTTAACGCGAACGTCGTTTCAGTTGCATCACATGATACTGCAAGCGCAGTTCTAGCAACGCCAAACCTTGATTCTAATAATCTTTTTCTTAGTAGTGGCACATGGAGTCTTTTAGGAGCGGAAAGGAAACATCAAATTTGCACAGACCAAAGCCTTAAACTAAACTATACAAATGAAGGTGGCTTTAACTTTTCATTTCGTTTTTTAAAAAATATTATGGGTCTTTGGATTATTCAAAATATCCGCAATGAATATAATGCAAATTGTTCATTTGCAGAATTGCAAAAACTTGCCAAAGAAGGCAGTTACTTTACTACGATCATAGATATTAATGATAAGCGCCTAATCGCTCCCCAAAATATGATAGAAACACTTGATGAAATATGTCAGGAAAGTAACAATACAATTCCTCATAATATTAGTGAGTATTTATTTATGGTCTTTAATAGCCTTGCCTTTTCCTATTCACAAACTATAAAAGAGATTGAAATAATTACAAACCAAACTTTTGAAATCATTAATATTACTGGTGGTGGTTCCCAAAATATTTTATTAAATGAGTTAACCGCAAAGCATAGTGGAAAAATAATAGAAGCGGGTCCTGTTGAGGCAACCGCACTTGGGAACATAA
The DNA here is from genome assembly GCA_937895315.1 of uncultured Caryophanales bacterium. Classification (GTDB taxonomy): domain Bacteria; phylum Bacillota_I; class Bacilli_A; order RFN20; family CAG-826; genus UBA1361. The sequence goes on from CALAWM010000136.1 coordinate 6,228, forward strand.
TTGTGCAACTTATAGCTACAAAAAAGATTAAAACAATTGAAGAAGGAAGAAAAGTAGTGAGAAATTCGTTTCCACTGGAGGTATATACATATGAATAATTATGAACAAGCAAAGAAAAAATATGAGAAATACGGGGTTGATGTTGAAAAAGCATTACGGACATTACGAGATATCCCGATTTCCATTCATTGTTGGCAAGGGGATGACATTCAAGGGTTTTTAAATAAAGGTCCTTTGTCAGGTGGCATACAGGTCACTGGCAATTATCCTGGAAAAGCAAGAGACCCATTTGAATTGCAACAAGATTTAGAAGAAGTATTCAAGTATATTCCGGGCAAAAAAAGAATTAATTTACACGCAATTTACGCAATAACTGATGAGATGGTCGATCGTGATACTTTGAAACCTGCTCATTTTGAGAAATGGGTATCATTTGCTAAGAAGAATAGTTTAGGAATTGATTTTAATCCCACTTTCTTTTCCCATCCGCTTAGTGAGAAAGGTTTTACGCTTTCTTCAAATGATGAAGAAGTTAGAAAATTTTGGGTTCGTCACGCTAAAGCATGTCGGGAAATTGCCGCCCATTTTGGCAAAGAACTTAAATCACCTTCGCTCCATAATATTTGGATTCCTGATGGATATAAAGATACACCTGCTGATCGACTTGGTCCACGACTAAGACTAAAGAAAAGTTTAGATGAAATTTATGAAGTTAAATATGATAAAGAATATATTATTGATGCGGTAGAAAGTAAAGTTTTTGGTATTGGGGTTGAGTCGTATACCGTTGGAAGTAGTGAGTTCTATCTAAACTATGCGGCACGAAATAATATTTTTCCTTTACTTGACAACGGACACTATCATCCTACAGAAATGGTATCGGACAAATTATCAAGTATGCTTGCTTTTTTTCCTAAAGTTGCCCTTCATGTTACCCGGCCAGTCCGGTGGGATAGTGATCATGTTGTGTTGTTTGAAGATGAGATTAAAGAGATTGCAAAAGAGATTGTTAGAGCTGATGCAACAAGTAGAGTGCTTATCGGTTTAGACTATTTTGATGCCAGTATTAATCGTCTTGCTGCTTGGATAATTGGCACACAAAGCATGCAAAAAGCGCTTCTTTTTGCACTTTTAGAACCAAATACACTTTTATCTGAGTATCAAAACACACAAAACTATACTGCGCTTATTGCAACAAATGAAGAAGTTAAACTACTGCCATTTGGCGAAATTTGGGATGAATACTGTCGCCGGGAAAAAGTGTTAACAGGACTTGACTGGTTAGAAGAAATTAATAAGTATGAGCAAGAAGTGCTCAGGAAAAGAGATTAGTATGAAAGATATTTTAAAAGCACCTTTCGTAGTGGGATTATGCAAGACAACCGCCAACATGTACCGACTTGGGTGGGACGAAAGAAAT
>CALAWM010000137.1 GCA_937895315.1 uncultured Caryophanales bacterium
AAAATTATTGAAGTATGTACAAAAACTAGATAATACCCGACTTATTGATATTACATCAGGATGGCATGATCAAGGGATTGGGGACTTTAAATCACGCCATGTATATTTCCGAAAATATACTCATCACCAAGACTCACTAAAGAGAGCCACAATCCTTAGTGAATTTGGAGGTTTTTCCTATAAAATTGATGGTCATTATTTTGGGGTTGGAAAATTTGGTTACAAGAAATTTAAAGATGAAGCCTCTTTTACCAAAGCCTTCATCAAACTTTATGAAAAAGAAATTATCCCTAGTGTTAAAAAAGGTTTATGCGCCGCTATCTACACACAACTAAGTGATGTTGAAGATGAATTAAATGGGCTAATAACTTATGACCGAAAGGTTATTAAAATCAATCCTGATGAAGTATTAAAAATAAACAAAAAATTAACTAACTCAAAATAATAAGGTTAAATATATTCCCTTTTTGAATATTCAAATTTCAAATAATTTTTAAAGCGTTTGATGGAGTTGATGCTGCAACTTTGGATAAATACATGCTTAAAGTCAACAATAATTAAAAAACTTTACTCCCACGCTGGTTCCTGACAACGGAGGAATAAAGTTTAATATATATTCCATTACGGAATAATATATACATATTTTATGTCATTTTAGAATATATGACAAATAATAAAGTTTTTATGATTTCTTTTGTTTAAAATGAAACCATGAGAAATCTACGACTAAAAGAATTACGAAAAGAAAAGGGATTAACGCAAAAGGAAGTGGCCAATGCCTTAACGCTTTCGCAATCAATGGTTTCCAAGTATGAACGGGGTATCATGATTCTGGATATTAAGACTGCAGCCAATTTTGCTGACTTTTATGGAGTTTCCTTAGATTATATATACGGTGATGATCAATATCGCTTCAATGACATTAGTGAGCAAGATATTATTAGCCTTAGTGACGCCGAGAAAAATGAACTTATACTCAACATATTAAGATTTATTAGATCAAAGAAATAAAAAAAGCCATTACGGCTCTTTTTTAAATATTCAAACATTCAATAACTATGCTTTTTTATAAAGGTAATGACTATATTCATCCTTAGCAAGCATTTCTGCGATATAAGAACAGTAGGGAAGAATTTTAGTATTCTTTTCATCAGCGAGGGCGATTAGACGTTTAAATAAGAGCAAGGCTAAACCTTGACCCCGGTAGTCTTTATTTACTTCCGTATGGGTTCCAACAATAATGCCGTGGCGATTAATGTAGTAATCAAGGGCAGCGATTGTGTTTGTCGGGCTTTCACCGATATAGATGCTTTTTTCTGATAATTTTACTTCGTATTTCATACTTATATTTTAAACGATAATTTGAAATTAGCGTGAATAGTGCTTAAATAATGCGTTTAATTTCAAATGACTTTTAAAATTGCTATGATTAAGGTGGACTCGAACGAGTTTCGCATGGAAAAAAAGAAATTAAAAGTCGCCGTCGTCGCCGACGTACTTGGAAAAGAAAATAATGGGACAACGATTGCCGGAATGAACTTTATTCGGTCATTAATCGCAAAAGGTCATGATGTAGTCGTTATTTCTCCCGATCAAGATAAGATTGGACTTCCAGGTCACGTAGTTATGCCAATTTGGAATTTCGGCATTTTTAATCGTTATGTTGAAAAAAATGGCGTCGTGATTGCTAAAGTTGATCATAAATTACTAGAAGACACTTTAAAAGACGTTGATGTTATTCATTCAATGCTTGCTTTTTCGCTTGGAAAAGCGACCGGGAAGATTGCTAAAAAACTTGGGATACCTTTAACATGTGGATTTCATACCCAAGCCGAGAACATTACCGGACACATTAAATTAATGAATTTTAAACCGGCGAATCGTTTAACTTACAAAATATTAAATAATCGTCTCTATAAGCACGTTGACGGAATTCATTATCCCACGGCCTTTAGTCGCGATACCTTTGAACATGTCGTCGGTAAAACCCCCGCCTTTGTCATAAGTAACGGCGTTCATAAACGTTTTCAGTACCGGCCAGAATTACAAGCCACTAATTTATTAAAGACGGATGCTAAATATCAAATCATCTTTACCGGCCGTCTATCTAAAGAAAAAACCCATCATGTTTTAATTAAGGCTTTAAAATATTCCCAGTTTAAAGATGATATTCAACTCGTTTTTGCGGGGGCCGGACCGCTAGAAGCCAAAATCCGAAAAATGGGGCGAAAATTAAAATATCCGCCCATTATCCGTTTCTTTAGCCGTGATGAAATGGTCGAAGTATTAAATAATAGTACGTTATACGTTCATCCTTCGGAAATTGAAATTGAAGCGATTAGTTGTTTAGAAGCAATTAGTTCAGGATTAGTGCCGGTGATTGCTAATTCGAAACGAAGCGCGACCCGCTACTTTGCGCTAGATGATAAAAACTTATTTAAGAATTTAGATGCAAAAGATTTAGCAAGTAAAATTGATTATTGGCTTTTAAACCCTGACAAAAGGGAAGAAAGGCAAAAAGAATATTTAGATTATACAAAGCAATTTGATCATGATTACTGTATGGATCAAATGGAAGCAATGCTTTATAAAGTGATTGAAAATGGCAAGTCAAAAACACGTTAAGACAATTTACTATCGTGATTTACTTCATGATGATTTTTCAGGAACAACCATTTCCCAAGTCCCAATTGATGAAAACTATAAGTTTGTGCGGAAAAATATCTTTTTTCGAATAGGGGCATTCATTTTAACTTTTATCATTGCCCTCCCTATTTTGTTTTGTATTTTAAAAATAAAGCATGGAGTCAAGGTTAAAAACAAAAAAGTATTAAGAAAATTAAAAGGTAAAGCATATTTTCTATATGGAAATCATACCCAAAGTGCCGATTCATATATTCCGCAAGTGGCCATTAATCCTTTCCGAAAAACATATATTTTAAGTAATCCTGACGCCACAAGTATAAAGGGACTTAAAACAATCGTTGAAATGCTCGGGGCAATTCCTTTACCCGATGCTAACCAAAACTTCAAAGCGAGTAAGAACTTTTTAAAAGCATTAGATTATTATGTAAACAAGAATAAAGTCATTGCCATTTATCCTGAAGCGCATATTTGGCCTTACTACACCGGCATTCGCCCCTTTTTAAGTAATAGTTTCGTTTATCCGGTTAATTATAATGTGCCCGCCTTGGCAGTTGTCGCAACTTATCAAAGCCGCCGTTTCAAAAAAACACCGCGCCTTATCTTAACGTTAAGTGCACCATTTTATCCTGATTTAACTTTGTCAAAGAAAGATGCCCGCGATAAATTACGTAATGAAGTTTATGAATTTATGAAAAAAGAGGCGGCAAGCCCCTTAAATCATGAATACTATCTTTATATTGCTAAGCCTAACGATTAATCACGACTTTTTAAATCACGAGTAAAAACTTTATCTTTAACGTCCTCTAATTCCTTTTGATAGCGGTTTGTGACAATCAAATCGCTTTTTGCTTTAAAAGTTGCTAAATCGTTAATGACTTTATAACCATGGAAGGTTTCATCAGTAATTAACGGTTCATAAATAATTACTTCCATTTTTTCTTCTTTTAGAATATTAATAACATCAATAATCGATGATTCCCGGAAGTTATCGCTGCCTTTTTTCATAATGAGGCGAAAGACGCCAATTGTTTTCCCTTGCTTCATAATAAGTTCACGAATAATGAACTGGGCAATGAACTCTTTACGGGAAATGTTTGATTTTATCGTCCCACTTATTAATTGTTCAGGAACAAGATCATAATTTGTTTGGAGTTGTTTAATGTCTTTTGGTAAACAGTATCCGCCATAACCAAATGAAGGATTGTTATAATAATTACCAATCCGCGGATCAGTGCTTATTGCATCAATAATCGTTAAGGAATCTAAGTCTTTTGTCAACGCAAAGGTATCAAGTTCATTAAAGAATGAAACGCGTAACGCAAGGTAAGCATTCGCAAAAAGTTTAATGGCTTCGGCTTCCTCAAGCGAAGTTAAAAAGACCTTCACGTCATCTTTATTTTTAACTGCATTCAAGTATAAAGTGCTGATTTGCCGCGCAATTTCCGCTTCTTTTGCTTCTCTTTGGTTATAACCAACGACAATCCGACTAGGATATAGATTATCATAAAGCGCCGAACCTTCTTTTAAAAACTCCGGACTAAAGAAAATATTTAATGCTGGAAAAAGTAACCGTAAACGGATTGTTGCCCCTACGTGGAGGGTTGATTTAATTAAGATGATACTTTTGGATTTAGCGCTTTCTAATGTCTTCAAAATGTCGACAATTGAACTTAAGTCAAACATTTTTGTTTCTTCATTAAAGTGGGTCGGAGTCGCAATAATAATGAGGTCGCTCTCTTTGATTGCCTCGTTAAAAACATTGGTAACTTTTAGTGATTTACTTTTCAATGCATTAGTAATTTCAATATCGCGAAAGGGAGTATTTCCCTCTTTAATTTTTAAGACTTTGTCGTGATTAATATCATAGCCAACTACATCATAATCGTTATTAAAAAGTAAGGCTTGGGCTAAGCCGACATATCCTAATCCAATCACCCTAATTTTGTTGAACATTATAATAACTCCTTATCAATTATAGCAAATATATGCGGATATTTTGTTCGTTCGTATTTTATTACGAAAATGCGCAATTTTATGATAATCTTGATATATGAAAAATGTATACACAAATATGTGCATGGTATATGACGGCGAAAATATTTTGGTCTTAAACCGTGTTAAAAAAGATTGGCCAGGTCTTACTTTCCCCGGTGGGCACGTTGAAGAAAATGAGTTATTTAGCGATAGCGTTATCCGTGAGATGAAAGAAGAAACTGGGTTAACGATTAAAGATCCTGAATACGTAGGGCAAATTGTGTGGCCACTCCCTGATAAGGGGATAAATGACGTTGCCTTACTTTACCGCACCAACATTTATAGTGGCGAAATTTTAGCGAGTAAAGAAGGCGAAGTTTTCTTCATTAAAAAAAGTGAGTTAGGTAATTACACCCCCTCACTTGATTTTGATAAAGTCTTAGCCAAGATGCTTAAGTTTGATTAAGCACTAGCCGCTTCAACGAACGGAATTGTATTTAATTGTTGGAATAATTCCGGAAGCGCATCACTTAAGTTTATAGTGGTGGCGCCATCTTTAAAGGCGCTAAACATGTTGAGACTACCGGCAACATTCCCTAAATTAACAATTTTTAAGAGAATACTTCGTTCAGTAGTAAATAATTCTAAGAAGCCAATTACTTCAGGATTTAAGAATTTATACATTAATGTATCTTCAGCAATGGCGGCTTTAAAGGCGGTCATTGGCGGCACTAATGTTGCCATCGGTATCGCAAAGATCATAACGGCAATAAGCGTTAAACCAATGCTAATCGCAAAGCGGGCGGGAATAAGTTTTAAATCTTTGACTTTCTTTGGAAGTAATAAGTTGAACAATGGGAAAGTAATACCCGAGATAATGGGGGTAATAATGCCAATCGCCATTATGCCAAACCAAATGGTGAGGTTTTTAAGGACGACTTCGGTGAGGGCTAAAGCATAAGTATCACTGTAGCCAGCCTGGATACTGACACCGTTTATAACTTGGGCTAAGTTTGTCCATTCAACGGCAGTTCCACCAGCCGTACCTTTAATCGAAACCGGTAATTGACCCACGGTCGGCGCAAACATCCCGACAAAACTAAATAAAATAATGACGAGAATAATAAAGATAATGCCTCGCCACACCACTTTCCAGAAACTTTTGAAAATACTTCGAATGATGGCGGCGAAAAAAGCGGCCGCAATAAAGGCATCAACGAGGAAGGTTAATTGATTTAAAATGCCAAAAATAACGCCAACGAAATCAAAACCCTCGAGGGCAGCACCGATTCCGCCTTCGCTGACTAGCATGGGAATTAATTGAAGATAAGACAATAAATTCATAAGCATTTTCTAACCTCTATTCAATTATACATTTATATTTATAAAAGACTAACCAAATTTGCCTATAAAAAAAGAGGGGGATGCCCTCTTTTCTATATATTAATGAAATGAAATTATTTACGGAGGTTATAGAAAGCTCTAAGTCCGGGGTAAATGGCTCTTTCCGCTAAATCGTCTTCAATGCGGATAAGTTGATTGTATTTAGCAATCCGGTCGGTCCGGCTCATTGAACCAGTTTTAATTTGACCAGCGTTTAAAGCAACGGCTAAATCGGCAATCGTTGTATCTTCACTTTCACCCGAACGGTGACTGACGACACAGGTGTAACCGGCTCTTTCCGCCATTTCCATCGCATCTAAAGTTTCGGTTAAAGTACCAATTTGATTTAATTTAATAAGAATGGAGTTTGCAATCCCTTTTTCAATTCCTTCTTTAAGGATTGTAGGGTTAGTTACAAAGAGGTCATCACCAACGATTTGGATTTTACTCGCTAAACGATCGGTTAAGACTTTCCAGCCATCCCAGTCGCCTTCTGCTAAACCATCTTCAATTGAGATAATTGGATATTTAGCGACGAGTTCTTCATACCATGCGACCATTTCCGCACTAGTTTTAACTGCTCCACCCGATTTCTTTAAAACATACTTTTTGGTTTTGGCATCATAAAATTCACTAGCGGCAACGTCAAGGGCGATAAAGAAATCTTTTCCTGGTTCGTATCCGGCTTTTTTAATCGCTTCAATAATAACTTGGATTGGTTCTTCATTACTAGCAAGATTTGGGGCAAAGCCACCTTCATCACCAACGGCAGTAATATGACCTTTTGCTTTTAAGACACTCTTTAAGTTGTGGAATACTTCTGAACCCCACCGTAAAGCTTCTTTTAAGCTTGGTGCCCCAACTGGCATAATCATGTATTCTTGGAAGTCAACACTACTATCAGCGTGCGCCCCACCATTAATAACGTTCATCATTGGGACTGGTAAGGTTTTGGCGTTAACGCCCCCAATGTAGTTATATAAACTTGTACCAAAGTAATCAGCAGCAGCTCTAGCGACGGCTAAACTAACACCTAATAAGGCATTGGCACCTAAGTTTTTCTTAAATGGGGTACCATCGAGTTCAAGTAATACTTTATCAATACCAACTTGATCATCAGCATCCATTCCTAAAATTTCCGGGGCGATAATTTCATTAACATTTCGAACAGCGGTAAGGACGCCTTTTCCTAAGAAACGGGATTTATCACCATCTCTTAATTCTAAAGCTTCTCTTTCGCCAGTACTCGCGCCACTTGGAACAATCGCCCGTCCAAAGGCACCAGATTCAGTTTGTACATCAACTTCAATAGTTGGATTACCCCGTGAATCAATTACTTCACGAGCGTAGACATCAATAATTCTTGGCATTTTTCATCCTCCTCTTGTATAGCCACATATATTATAAACGTTTTCCTATTACTTTGTAGTAATAAAGCAATTAAAAGTATGTTATTCGTGATTTTTTTACCGAAAATGTTTATATATTAAAAATCGTTAATTTTTGCTATACTTTTGTGTATGAGGATTTGGTTATGGATGCAAAAGTAGTTAAAAATGTTGTAGCCGGTTTAATCTTTTATAAAGGGAAACTATTTGCTGCGGCCCGTAATGAATTAGATGATCGTTACGGTAAGTATGAATTTCCC